>CAKUCT010000180.1 GCA_934643765.1 uncultured Oscillospiraceae bacterium | reverse complement strand
GCTTCTTTGCCGCCTCTGCGCCGCCGGGAACGCAGAGATTGGTCTTCGTGCCGGGCTCGAGCAGCGCCTTCGCATAGCCGTCGCAGCCGGTAAAGCCGCACGCGCCGCAGTTTGCGCCGGGCAGACATTCACGGATGGCTGGGAAGCGCTCGTCTTCCTTGACTGCCATCACCTTGGAAGCCACCGCCAGGCCCACGCCGCAGATCAGGCCGATGATCGTCACGGCCAGAATGGGAATCAGAATTTCACTCATTGTCTATCCCTCCTTAACCGCCGAACAGCCGATCGAGAACGCCCGAGAAGCCGAAGAACGACAGCGACACGATGGCCGCCGAAACCAGGGTAATCGGCAGGCCCTCAAAGCTCTTGGGCGGCTCCGCCTCTTCCACACGGGAGCGGACACCCGAGAAGATGACCATCGCCATGAAAAAGCCAAGGCCGCAGCCGAGCGCCGTCAGAAGCGAATCGCCGTAGGAAAGGCCGTCTGAAATGTTGTTCATCGTCACGCCCAGCACGCCGCAGTTCGTCGTAATCAGCGGCAGGTAGACGCCAAGCGACTTATGGAGCGCCGGAATATAGCGTTTGAGCACAATCTCAACCAACTGCACCAGCGCCGCAATGACCAGGATGAAGACGACCGTCTCCATGTAAGTAAAGTCAATCTTGCCCGCCAGCAGCAGATGGTAGATCGGCCATGTGACCGCCGTCGCCAGAACCTCAACAAAGATAACGGCGATGGACATGCCGGTTGCCTGGTCGAGCTTTTTCGACACGCCGAGGAACGGACAGATGCCCAGGAACTTGACGAGCACGTAGTTGTTGGTAATCGCGGCCGTCAGAATCACAAACAGAACTGTTTTCATTTACCGGCTTCCTCCTTCCCGCCGCAGGCGCCAGCCTTGCCGCAGCCCGGGCAGGCCGCGCAGCCGAATTCCTTCTTCGTAATGGCCTTGCCCTTTGTGATCTTGTTGACCAGCGCGATCATGCAGCCGAACACGAAGAAGCCGCCCGGCGCCATGGTCAGAATGCCGATGGGGTTTTCATTGAACCAGGGAACCGGCATGCCGCAGAACGTGCCCGCGCCAAGAATTTCGCGGATGGTCGCCATCGCGCACAGCGCCAGCGTAAAGCCAAGGCCCATGCCAAGGCCGTCAATGGCCGAGTCGATGACGCCGTGCTTGTTGGCGTACATTTCCGCGCGGCCCAGGATGATACAGTTCACGACGATCAGGGACAGATACACGCCGAGCGACTGATATAAGCTGTATGTATACGCTTCCATGACGAGCTCCACGACCGTCACGAAGCCAGCGATGACCGTAATGTAGCACGGAATACGGACCGTATCGGGAATGATTTTCCGCAGCGCGGAGATGGCCATGTTGGAAAGAATCAGCACAACCGTCGCCGCGATGCCCATGCCGAACGCCGCGGTTACGGACGTGGAAATGGCTAGCGTCGGACACGTGCCGAGCACGAGCACGAGCACCGGGTTCTCTTTGATGAGGCCCTTGAGAAGATTCTGAAGTTTCGTCATTTTCCCGCCTCCTTCAAGGTTTCAAACGCTTCAAACGCGGTCTGGACACAGCCCTTGTAGGCTGTGGATGTAATGGTTGCGCCGGAGATGGCGCTCACGCCGGAAAGCGAGCTGTCCTGGCCCTCATACTGGCTGGTGTAGCTTTCGTTCGCCGTCTGGCCGCCGAGCGTCTTCGTTTCGCCGGAGACATCGAGCGTCTTGCATCTTAAAATCGTGCCCTCCGGGGAGATGGCGACCATGACCTGAATCGTGCCGCCGAAGCCCTTGCCGGAAACTGTGAAGACATAGCCCGCGGCGCTGCCGTCTGTGGCTTTTCCCTCATAGGCGCTGAGCACTGCGTCCGGAAGCTCGTTTGTCACCTGCTCAAAAGACACCGCATCCGGAACCAGCTCCTGCCGCGCGGTTGTTTCTCTTGCCTCGGCATTGGCCTTGGAGACCGGCGCTGTGAACGAGTTGACAACGGCGAGCGCACCGGAGATCACAATGCAGATCACAACCAGCACAACGACCGCCTTGATAATACCCTGCTTTTCCTTCATGCCGAAACACCTCCAAACGGCTTCGTCTGTGTCCACTTCGAAAGATACGGCGTCAGGATGTTCATGAAGAGAATTGCGAACGAAACGCCCTCAGCATACGCGCCGTAGAAGCGGATGAGAACCGTAAGCAGTCCCGCGCCGATACCGAACAGAACTCTTCCCCAATCGGTAGACGGCGTTGTGGAATAGTCCGTCGCCATAAAGATTGCGCCCAGCATCAGGCCGCCCGAGAGAATCTGGCCCACAGCATCCTGACCCAGAATCAGGCTCAGCACAAACACCGTGCCCACAAAGCACACCGGCGTGTGCCACGTGATAACGCCGCGGATGAGAAGATACGCAAACCCAAGCAGCAGCGCCAGCGTGCTCGTCTCACCGATGCAGCCGCCGTAGCTTCCAAGGAAGAGCTTGAGATAATCCATGCTCTCTCCATTTGCCATCATGGCAAGCGGCGTCGCGCTCGACACGGCGTCCGGGAACACCCAGGCCGTCATCGTCTTGGAGAACGCGAGGAACATCACAATGCGCGCCGTAATGGCGGGATTTGCGAAGTTCTTGCCGATGCCGCCGAACAGGCCCTTGACCGCGACGATGGCAACCAGCGCGCCGAACACGGCCTGCCACAGCGGAATCGACACCGGCAGATTCAGCGCCAGCAGCACGCCCGTCACCGCGGCCGATAGGTCGCAGATCGTGGATTTCTGATGGCAGAGCTTTTCAAAGCCCCACTCAAAGAAGATACAGGCCGCCGTCGTGACGGCAATCACCAGCAGCGCGCGCAGCCCGAAAACAGCGCAGCCCGCGATCACAGCAGGACACAGCGCGATCAGCACGTCGCGCATAATGACCGCCGTGGTATTTTTTGTTGTAACATGCGGCGAAGCCGCTACAATCTGGCTCATTTTGCCGCCTCCTTCTGCGCCTCTTGCTTTGCTTTTTCGGCTTCCGCCTTTGCCTTCAGCGCGTTCTTATAGGCCATGACCTGCGCCTTGGCCAGCTTGTTGCTCTGCACAAGCGGCCGGTGCGCCGGACAGATGTAAGAGCAGCAGCCGCACTCCATGCAGAGGTTGACCTTGAGCTCCATGAGCCGCTCAATATTGCCCTTCTTGAACGCCGTCTCCATCTCACACGGCATCAGGCTCAAGGGACAGTGCGCGATGCACTTACCGCACTTGATGCAGGCCGTGGGCTCGGGCGGCGTCGCCTCTTTTTCGCCGAAAGCCAGAATCGCGTTCGTGTTCTTGAGAATCGGCTGCTCCAGATCCGGCACCGAAATGCCCATCATCGGCCCGCCGTAGAGGACCATTTTCGGCTCTTCCTTAAATCCGCCGCACGCTTCAAATACGTCCTTCATCCGCATGCCGATCGGAATGAGCACGTTCTTGGGCTCCTTGACCGCCGAACCGTCGACCGTCACGCACTTTTTGACCAGCGGCAGACCTGTTCTGCAGTATCTTGCAATGGACGAAATTGTTGTACAGTTGAGCACCACCGCGCCCACGTCCAGCGGCAGCTTGCCCTCCGGCACCTTTTTGCCAGTCACGTGGTAGATCAAAACCTTTTCGCCGCCCTGCGGGTACATGGCTTTAAGCGGCATAACCTCCATATTCTGCTCGTGGCTGACAAGCTCGCGGTAGCGCTTGATGCACTCGGGCTTGTTGTCCTCGATGCCGAAGACAATGCGCGGCACCTTCAAAAATTTCTGCAGAAGCCGGCAGCCCGCAATCACGTCAAACGAGTAGTCGATCATCGCGCGCGTATCGGAGGTGATGTACGGCTCGCACTCGGCGCCGTTGATAATCACGCACTTGATCTGATCCAGATTCTTCACCGTCAGCTTCACAACCGTCGGGAAGCCCGCGCCGCCGAGGCCGACCAGGCCGCTTGCGCGCACCGCGTCCAGAAAGTC
>CAKUCT010000179.1 GCA_934643765.1 uncultured Oscillospiraceae bacterium | reverse complement strand
GTCTTATTCGCTGAGGGCCGTGAAGCCGACACCTTCAAAGATAACGCTCGATTCCGGCGTGCGGCAGAAATCGAGGAAAGCCTGCGCGGTCTCGACATTCTTGGAAACGTTCAGAACCGCTGCTGGATAGATGACCTGGCCGCACATTTCGGCGGTTGCGGAGTCAACAATCGTCAATCCTGCGGAGAACGCGTCGGTGCAGTAGATGATGCCGCAGTCAACAGTGGCCTCGGAGACCTGGGTGGTGACTTCCTTGACGTTGGAGCCGTAAGTAATCGTACCGGCGGCTGCCAGCGCTTCTTCGTCGAGCTCGTAATACTTCAGAATCTTCTGCGTGTACTGGCCGACGGGAACGTCAGAGTTGCCCATGGCGAGCAGGATGGTGCCGTCCTTCAGACCGTTTGCCAGATCATCAAAGGTACCCAAGTTCTTGGGGTTGCCTTCCGGAACACCCAGCGTGACTTTGTTCTCCAGGATATTGAAGCGGGTGCCTTCCAGAACGAAGTCCAGACCTTCGGTGTTGACCTCGGGGTCAGCGTCCTTATCGAGCTGGTTCATCTGCTTCTGGCCGGCGGAAATGAACACATCGCAGTCGGCGCCTTCCTGGATCTGGGTCTTCAGCGTGCCCGAGGAGTCGAAGTTATACTGAATGGTGACGTTCGGATTCTCGGCCATGAACTTCTCGCCGATCTCGGTCAGCGTCTCGGTCATGGACGCGGCGGCAAAGACGATCAGGTCAACGGGCTCTGCCGCGGGGGCTCTTCCGTGTTCTCTTCCGCAGCGGCCGGAGCCTCTTCGGTCTTGGTCTCTTCGGCGGGAGCGGCCTCGGTCGTCTCAGCGGGCGCGTCGGTCTTCTCGTCGGTTGTGGATTTGGATGCGCAGGCAGCCATCGCGAAAACGAGGCTCAAGCCCAGCAGCATTGCAAGCAGCTTTTTCATTGTTTCATTTCTCCTTACATTATCACGCTTAAAAAACGCCATACGGCGGTTTTTACAACTTACTTTCCGAACGGACAGATCGGATACCGGCACTCGCCGCAGCCAAGGCACAGCCCGTCGTTGCCCATCTTCGCAATCTCCTGCCGCGTCACCGGGACGCCCGCCGCGATGCGCGGCAGCAGCAGATCAAATACCGTCGCCTTCGCGTACATCACGCAGCCGGGAAGCCCCATAACCGGCTGCCCGTCTTCAAAATAGCCCAGCAGGAACATCGCGCCCGGCAGCACCGGCGCGCCGTAGGAAATGATGTTTGCGCCGCTCTTTTTGATGGCGCCCGGGGTATTATCGTCCGGGTCAACGCTCATGCCGCCGGTGCAAAGAATCATATCCGTCTTCTTTTCGCGCATTTCGGCAATCGCCTGCGCCACATTGTCAAGCCCGTCTCCGACGGTCACATGCACCGTCATGGAAATGCCGAACGCGGCCAGCTTCTTCTCCAGAATTGGCGTGAACGTATCCTGGATTCTGCCGCTGGCGACCTCGCTGCCGGTCGTGATGACGGCGGCCGTCTTGAGCCGATAGGGAATCAGCTCCAGAATCGGCGTCTCGCCCGCAACTTTGTCTGCCTGATCGAGCTTTTCCTCCTTGATAATCAGCGGAATCACGCGCGTACCGCAGAGCTTGTCTCCCTTGTGCACCGGCGTATTGGCGTGGCGCGTGGCAATCATCAGCTCGTCGATCATATTGATCGCGTCGAGCTTTTCCACGTTCACGCGGAACAGCCTGTCGCACGCGGCCTTGAGCTCAATTTTGCCCTCTTTGACCTCGCTGCGCTCCATGTGCTCGTTTTTGCAGATTCTGCAAAGGCGCTCCGCCGCGTCGTTTTCATGGAGCATGCCGGGCTCCATCTCCCAGACGTAAAGATGCTCCTTGCCCATCGACAGCAGCATCGGAATGTCCTGTTCGGTCACAATGTGTCCCTTGCGGAACTGCGCGCCCTTGAACTCGCCGGGCACAATGCGCGTCAGATCGTGACACAGCACATGGCCCACGGCATTTTTGGTCTCAATCAGCTTCATAGCTCTGCCTCCAAAGCAGCGTTATACTTAAAATTGGATAACCATATTCTATCAGATATTGCCGAATTTCTCAATCTGTCTGTACGGTATTGTCGGAAAACGAAGCGGATACGTCGGATATTCTTGACGACAAATAACGCCTTTGCTAAAATAACGCTGAACGGAGGGACGCTATGGCAAACGGAAATACCATCTTATCGGTCGCAAAGGCCATGGAGCTTCTGCAGGCGCTCAGCCGCGCGGGCAGGCCGCTGACGCTCAAGGAGCTGAGCGAAAGCTGCTCGTTCCCGAAGAGCACCGTCTTCGGCCTTCTGACCACCATGCGCGAATATGACGTCATCTCCCAGACGCCGGACGGAAAATATACGCTCGGCCTGCGGCTGTTTGAATACGGCTGCCAGGTGGGAAAATCGTGGGACATTTCCGTCGTGGCCCGGCCCTATATGGAGCATCTGGCGCAGAAGACCGGCGCATCGGTCATGCTCTCGATCTGCGAGGGCGGCAGCGTCATCACACTCGATCAGGTGCAGTCGCGCGACAATCTGCGCATTGTCTCGGATGTCGGCGCGCGCCTTCCGATCTACTGCACCTCCCAGGGCAAGGTCTTTCTTGCCCACATGCCGCAGGCGGAAGCGCGCAAAATTCTGCAGCGGCAGCATCTGACGCCCTTTACGCCCCACACGCTGACCGACATTCCGGCGCTGATGCAGGAGCTTACGCGCTGCCGGGAGACCGGCTTTGCCGTGGAAAACGGCGAGTATAAAATCGGTCTGCGCTCCATCTCCGCGCCCGTCTACGCGATGGGCCGCACGGTCCGGTACACCGTCGGCGTCATCGGCATGTTCCGGAGTGTCCATTCCGAAGCTTTTGCCGCCGCGATTGAAGACGTCCGGGCCACGGCCTCGATGATCTCCGCCGCGCTCGGCTACAGAGAATAACATTTTGAAATCTTGCGGAAAAGAAGGTTTGTTTTATGAGCTATACCGCAGCCGTGATTACCGTCAGTGACCTCAGGAGCCAGGGAAAACGCGTCGACACCAGCGGCTCCGCCGTCTGCCGACTGGTAGAGGAAGCTGGCTTTGCGGTCGTCTACACCGCCATCGTCCCGGACGAGCAGGAAGAGATCCGCCGCGAGCTGACCCACTGCGCAGATGATCTGCAGATCAACCTCATCCTCACCACCGGCGGCACCGGCCTCTCCCCGCGCGATGTGACGCCGGAGGCGACGCTTGCCGTGCTGGACCGCGAAATCCGCGCCATTCCCGTCGCAATGTGGGTTGAAGGACTCAAGAGCACCCCGCGGGCCATGCTCTCGCGCGCCGTCGCGGGCACAAGAGGAAACAGCCTCATCATCAACCTGCCGGGCTCCGAAAAAGCCTCGCGCGAAAATTTCTCCGCTGTCGCGCCTGCGCTGGAGCACGCAATTCATATGCTCGCTGCGGAAGGACATTAAAAACGAAGAGCACCCACATTTGTGGCTGCTCTTTTAAGACTGTCAAAAAAGCGATTGCTTTTTTGACAGAAGGGATTGCGCCTCGACTGCGCGCATAATTTGTGCGCCTATGGCGCACAAATTCCACGCTTTGGTAGATGCCAATAAATAACGAGACAATTATATTGATTTTAACAGGTAGTTACCGAAAAATCAAACTTTACTGACAAAAAAGAACATCAAGAAAAAGCACGATTTGACAAGAAATCAAATCGTGCTTTTTCTATAACATAGATTATTAACCCCAAACAGAGAAAGGAGCGGCAAATATGGCGGCGGTTATCGTATCAGATTATTTTTACGGCGACGAATCGAAAGAGTTCAGCTATTTCCGTATCCCCCGCCTGCTGATTACCCATCAGCGGTTCAAAAACATCTCCGTCGAAGCGAAGCTGCTGTATGGTCTGCTGCTTGACCGCATGGGGCTGTCCGAGGAACACGGCTGGTACGACGAGGACGGGCGCGTGTTCATTTATTACACAGTCGAAGAAATTGCCGACGATCT
>CAKUCT010000178.1 GCA_934643765.1 uncultured Oscillospiraceae bacterium | reverse complement strand
GAAGCGCGCAGGAAGCGCTGCATGCCGTCCGGGTCCGGAAGCTGCAGGTTATTACGCGCCCGCTTGTCTGCCCACCACGCATCGTATACCTTGGAAAAGCCGTCGTCGTCAAACGAGCCGTCCTTCTTCCAATACGCCGATTCGTCCGGGTACTGCGCCATCTCCGGGTAAACCGGCGCGGCAAGCGCAGACGTTTCCGGCATCGTTTCTTTTTCAGCCGCAGGGCAGCTTTCCACAGCCGGCGCGCAGCCTGCCATCGAAAGCGCCAGCACTGCAGCAAGTCCTGCTGCCGCGAATTTTTTCAAACGCATTGTATCACACCTCCGGCAGCGCTGTCAAAGCGCCGAGAAAAATGGGAAGCCCAGTTTCCAGATCGACGATCATGTAAAGAAACGGCCGGGTCAGAAACACGCTGTGCGGATACATCGCCGCGCTCTCGGTCTTCATGGCAACGGCCGTCGCCGCGCCGGCCGTTGTTCCGGCCTCATCGACCTGGATAAAGGTCTTGTGCAGAACGCTTGAAATATAGAGATTTCCTTCATCCGATGTTCCAAGCGAAGAGAAATCCGCAAGCAGGCTGTCAAACGCGTCCGGCATGCCAAGCGATTTCAGGCTGTCGGAAAGCTCCACAGTAAAGTCCGTTTTGAACTTCGGCATGGACATTTCCACGGCCTCTTCCTTGGGAGAAGTGAGTATAGCATGAAGCCTCTCACCTGTCAAGGCGGCAGTATAATCTTCCAGACTTGTGCCTTCCTCCGGCAAAAGCGCCGCAAAGGCATACTTTCCGCCCGCGTAGGTTTTGAGGAAGCCCTCCGCGTTCGTATCCGAAAGATAGCGGTACTCCACCCCATGCAGGAACGAGCCCGTCTGCTGCGCGCCGCCGCGCGCGGTAAACGTTCCGTCCCAGACATCGCTGGTCTCAAACACGCTCTCCCACTTCGCGTCAAACGCCAGGGCGTTGATCAGGTACATCACCGTGTCCTGCTGGATTTCACTGAGCATTTCCGGAATCATCTTGTCTGTGTTCTGGCTGACCCAGCTGTTGATGGATTTGACCGTGGACGCGTCAAACGGTGCGGAGAAAATCCCGGCGCCGAAGGCATCCGCGTTTTTCTGCAGGAACGCTTCTTCTACATGCAGCGTCGGCGTGTCCTTGAGCCAGATGGAGTTTGCAAGCTTGAGCTGCTTGTCATCATTCAACGAATTCTGCAGCGCGGAAAAATACGCACACAACGCTTCTGTGTCTGCGCCAAGCACCGTTTCCATCTGCGCCTTTGTCTCGCCCACGGCTCCGTTGGCCGTCATCGAAAGCGCCGCATCAATGCTCAACGGTGAAATCAGCGGGTTGCTGCTTTCAATCGCGTTCTGCAGCAGCGCCACACCGAAGCCGGTCATTGCTTCAATCGTCTGATCCTGCGCGGACTCGTCAAGACACACGGCCTGTTCTGTTTTTTTGATGTCTTTTGTCAGATCGTTTGCCGCGCTTTTGGCCGCGCAGCCCATCATTCCGACCAGGCAGGCCGCCGCCAGCGGCAGCGCCAGTAGCTTTTTCAGATGCATAAAAGTTCCTCCTTTTTCATGTCCCTCTGACCAGATAGACGAGATGTTTTTTCGTTGGTTGCAGAAGTTGAAAATTATTTTTCTTGAACAATTTTTTGTTATGTGTAAGGGCCGATGCCTCCGCCGGCCCGTTCCGCCAAATCACAGCATGTGATTCCGGCTTGACATTTGGAAATATCCGGTCTATACTGAATATAAACGAGGGTGCTACCGGCAAACGGACGGCTCCCCTATAGATTACTTTAAGAAGTAACCGTCGGATTGCTAGGCCGGGCGGTTACTTCTTTTTATTGTTACAGACCTTTATAAAGAGGCTGATAACGCTGACCAGAAGAATACAAAACTGAAACAATTCAGAATATGTAACCATAGTCGCAGCCCCCTTTCGATTCGTCGGAGGGCACAAAAAGACGTTTTCCCTCCGCTTTACGCGATGGAGGGAGCCGCCCACTTACCGTTTATCGGTAGCACCATTTCGAGATTACCATATTTTGTCTCATCTTGCAATGTCTATTCTTTGCATTATCACAGAAAAGGGGCGGACTGAACCGTCCGCCCCTACGAAATTGTACATACATATTATTTAATCGGTGGATGCATGCTCTTCATAGTGAAATTCCGTGCCGTTTGGGATAAAAACCAAATTTGTCTGCAGACCGGCCTGGTGCGGCATCTGCAGGACAATCGTGTCGTTGTCCTTGACCTTGAAAACCACTGTATACCTTTCGTTTTCGCAGGTAACGAAGCCTTTTTCTATGGTAAAATCACCTGTGATCAGATAGGACGAGAGCAAACTATCGGTGAACACAAACTCGTGCCTGCCGCCGGACATCTGAAATGTCACCCGCGGGGCCATCACGGCATCTTCCGGGACGAAATCCATGACATATGTGCCGTCGGAGATGCCGTAGATCACGCTGTCCTTGTGACTTGTCAGAAAGCAGACGCCAATGATAACGCAGAGCGCAACCGCCAGCGCAATCAGCGCCCTGGCGGGCTTTTTATCAAGAACCCGCTTCACGCGCTCTTTGACACCGACCTCACCGAATGCCAGCGGGCAGGCGGAAAAACGGCCGCGCGGAACACTGCAGGCCAGCAGCACGCTTGCATAGCGCTTCTTTTCCTCCAGCGTATACTCTTTTACCAGCCGCTCGTCGCACGCCAGCTCCAGATCCCGGCAGAACAGCGCATACGCCAGCCACACCGGAAGATAGAACCAATAGACGCACAAAATGCCGTAGCCAACGAGCTTCCACACACAGTCGCCATGGCGAAGATGCGCCCGCTCGTGGGCCAGCGCACACGCGCGCTCGTCCTCGGGAAGGCTGGACGGAAGATAGATCATCGGGCGGATGAGCCCTAACAAAAACGGCGTATCAATCCCGTCGCAAAGCTTCACGCCGGGCTCCAGACCGATGGAGATCTGCACGCGGCGGCGGAGCCTTGCAAAGCTTCCAACCGCCAGCACCAGCAAAACCAGTACGCCGAGCGCCCAGACGATGCCAGCCGCCGACATCCACACCTGCAAGGGGTTGATGCTGCCGGACGGACTGGCCGCAAAGCTCTCCCCAAATGCCGGATTCACGAAGGTATTGAGCGCCGCGATGCCCGTCGTCAGCGCGGGTTTTGCCGCATACTGCGCAGTCCGATAATCGAGCACGGTCTCGCTCGGCACCAGACTCAGCTGGCTCGGGATTGCCGGCAAACAGAGCCGAATTGCCGCCAGCGCCCAGAGCGCAAGCCGCGTCCACTTCGGCGCCTTCGGCAGCAGCACCCGATACAAAGCCGCCGCCAGAATCAGAAACGTTGCGGCAAGCGCGCGGTTCAAAAGCGCAGAAAATACAACATCCAAATGATCGATGATCTGCATCAAAAAATCTGCCATGTCACGCCTCCGCTTCGTCAATCATCTTCTGGATTTCCCGGATTTCCGCCTGACTCAGCGCGCGCCGCTTCGTAAAGGCCGCGAGAAACGCCGGAAGCGAGCCGCCGAACGCCTCCTCCACCAGACTCTCGCCCTGCGCGGCGTAGAACGCTTCGCGCGAAACAAGCGCGCGCACCGTGCCGCCGTCGTTGGCAAAGATGCCGCGGTCACAGAGCTTTCGCAATACATTATATGTTGTCGTCCGTTTCCAGCCGAGCTCCTGCTCGCAAAGCCGCGCAAGCTCGCGTGAAGCCAGCGGCGCATGCGCCCAAATGATCTGTGCAAACTTCGTCTCCACCATGCCGAGTTTTCCGTCTGTCACAGTGCATTCCTCCTTGTCTATTCTTAATGGACATATTTAGTCTATTATAAATAGACAATTTTGTCAAGCCGTTTTGAAAAAAATCCAGGATTGGAAGAATTTGTTGTTGACTTTTGTGCATTGCAGCGATAGAATAAGGCTATCTCAGTTAAGGAGAATAAACAATGGCTCAGTTCGTTTTTGGCGCATATTACTTTTACTTTACTATGCAGCATAGTAA
>CAKUCT010000177.1 GCA_934643765.1 uncultured Oscillospiraceae bacterium | reverse complement strand
CAACCTCTCGGCGCTTACGCTGCAGACGGCGCTGTCCGTCACCATCTTCTGCTCCGTGGAGGTTATCATCCGCAACATTGCCTATGTCCAGGTTGTCGGCGTTTTCCGCTCCGGCGGCGATACGCTCACCGGCATGTTCTATGACCTGGGAAGCCTCTGGCTGGTTGCCATCCCGCTGACGCTTCTGGCAGCCAACGTGCTGCATCTGCCGTTTATCGGCGTTGTAATGACGGCCTACCTCGGAGAGGACATTCCAAAGTCCATCCTCTGCCTGCGGCACCTGGCATCCATGCGCTGGCTCAAGCCCGTCACAGAAGAGGGCCGGGAGGGCCTGCGGCAGTACCGCGAAGAGACGGAATAACCCCTCTTGCGCGCCGGAACTTTTTCTGGTATGCTTCGTCTAAGAAGTGAAAACGTAAGCAAACCGAAAAAGAGAAAGGACGGTACACGATGGGATTTGGCTTTGGGTTTGACTGGATGTTTACGCTGGTTCCGATCTTCATTAGCGTTATTTTTGTGATCATGTTGGTAAGCATCATTTCGGGGCTTTCAAGAAACGCAAAGCGCGAACGAAAAAATGACCAGTCGCCGCGCGTGACAGCCGACGTCAAGGTTGTTTCCAAACGAATGGAAGTCGGCGGAAACCGCAGCAACCGCCGCATGGGCGCAGACGGCATGATGGAGAACGGCTACAGCTATAGCTACAGCGACTACTTCGTGACCTTCGAGTTCAACAGCGGCGACCGGCTGGAGCTGCCCGTGGACGGCTCGGACTATGGGCTTCTTGTAGAGGGCGACCAGGGAAAGCTCACCTTCCAGGGCACGCGCTATCTTGGCTTTGCGCGTTCATAAAAAATTTGCGGCGGCACGATTGTGCCGCCGCGGTTTTTGTATTCAGAAGCTTCCGCTCCGCCCTGAGCCTCCGCCGCCGGACTCCGCGTGGCTGCCGCCGGAGGAGGAAGACGACTCGGTTTCAATCTTCGTGCGCGTCTCGGTCGTGTGTGTGTACTGATCCCGGCTGCTTTTGAGATTCAGACTGCCTGCAACATAGTCGCTTGCCTCTGTGCCCTTGCGGACGGATTTCAGCCTGCCCTTGAGAATCAAACAGACGACAAGCGCCAGCAGGCACGAAATGCCAATGATGACCACCAGCGCGCCCCAGGGGCTCTCGCGCACCGGATTGCCGGACGCCGCCAGCTCCAGATATTCATTGCAGCCGTCAATGAAGTGTGTAAAGCCGCCGCTCCAGTCGTCGTTCTTGAAATCGTCCAGGAAGTAATCTTCCAGCTGCTCCTGGCCATAGGCGTCGAACGCATACTCCGCCTTCGGGCCATAGAAGAAGGTCGCGAACTTGCGGTTATCCATGCTCATCAGCAGAATCACGCCGTCGCGGTCGTCTCCCATACCGAGCGTGTAGCCGTGGTAGATCTGCCAGGCCGTCTCGTAGACATCGTCATAGTAGTCGGTATAATCATCCACCGTGACAATGTAGATGCCGACATCGTAGGCCCACGACACCGCCTCGGCATACTGCTCCAGCTGCGAATCTTCCTCCGCCGTCAGAATTCCGGCGTCGTCTGTGATGTGCCAGAGCTGGCTCTCGGCGAAGACCGGCACGCTCAGCCCGAGCAGCAGAACCAGGGTAAGAAGGATTGTCAGAACTCGTTTTTTCATCGTTATCCCCTCCTTACAAAAGCCAGTACACGGCCGAAATGACGGCCGTCAGGCCCGCCGCGATGGCCGCGAAGGTGCCCCAGAACTTTCCCTTGCTCATCGGAAGATCGCCTACCAGCTTACCGGTCTGCCCGTTCATGGCGAACAGATAGTCCCTGCCGTTCCACTTGGTGTTCAGCATCCACACCGGAAGCAGCGCATAGTGCACCTTGCCGCGCTTGAGATGAATATCCTGCGCCGTCGGAACACAGGTCTCATAGCCCGTGACCGTCCCGGCCAGTGCCGAGACGAGCGAGCCCTCGCAGCGCGCGTCGGCCCGGTTCTGACTGTCTTCTACGCTGACATCGTATTTGTCGGCCAGGAAGCCCGGTAAGTACGCGGTTGAGAACGGCTTGAGCTCGGCGTAGTCAAAGGGTTCGATGGAGTCCATGTAGTCGTCCGGCATCTTGCTCGACGCGTCGACCGGAATTTTTTCAAACGCCAGCGCGCCCTCGCGGTAGACATCAAAATGCTCCGTCTCGGTTACCTCGTAGTCGCCCGAGCGGTAAGAATGCGAGCGCGTGGCCTCATACTGCGCCCAGCCGTCGGCCTCGCCGTCAAACATCCAGAACGGCACATAGACGCCCTTGATTTCCTGCACATGGTTTTCGCTTGTAAACGCGCGCGGCAGGAAGTGCTTTCCCTTGTAGTGCTGCTTCAGCGCCTTTACAGCGTCGTCCTTGCTCAGCTTGAACGGCAGGACAAAATCCGGCTTCTTGGTACCGGTGAACTGCCCCGGCACCACCGTGGGGTTGCCGCAGTACGGGCACGAGGTCGCCGCCGTCGTCTCGTCGCAGATGAGCTCCGCGCCGCACGACGGGCAGGAATACGCGCGCATAGTCTTGCCATCCGCGCCCCAGTTGTCGCTCACGCCCGATGCGTCCCAGCCGTCCCCAGCCGCGCCCGTGGCAGACTCCTTCTGCTGCTTTTTCTCTTCCTGCTGCTGCGCCGCGGCAGCTTTTTGTTCCTTTTCGGCGTAGAGCGCCTCAATCTCCGCTACATCATAGGTTGAGCCGCAGTAATCGCACTCCAGCTTCCCGGACGAGCCCACAAAGTGCAGCGGGCCCGTACACGCCGGGCATTGATAGTTGGTTACCTGAGTTGGCATCAAATCCCTCCCTCAACTTCTCGCGCGGACATCTGAACTGTCCTGCGCGCCTACAGCAATCCGATCTGCCATCCGGTCTGCAGCGTCTTGGCTGCACAATAGCGCAGCTCAAACAGGCACAAGCCCACGAGCACACCGGCAAGAAAAAACCAGATCAGATATTTTTTCATCACACGAGATCTCCATCATCAAACGGATCGCCGCATTCCGGGCAGAATTTCGGCGGATTCGCCGGGTCGGCCGGCTCCCAGCCGCACTTATTGCACTTATAATGACGCGGGGCCATGGGCTTGGGCTTGCCGCACTCGGCGCAGAATTTGCCACGATTCACCGCGCCGCAGGCGCAGGTCCAGGTGTCGCTTGCCGCCGCTTCCGGCTTCTTTGCGCCGCACTCGGGGCAGAACTTGCCGCTGACCATCTTGCCGCAGCCCGGGCATTTCCAGCTGTCTGCCGCCATCTTGGGCTCCGGCTTTTTCGAGCCGCAGTTCGGGCAGAAGTTGCCGGTGATGCCGCTCTGGCCGCAGGCGCACGTCCAGCCGCCTGCAGGCGCTGCAGGAGCACTCTGCGTGGCCTGCTGCGCGCCCATCTGATAAAGGTTCTGCGCGTTCACGCCGCCGGCCTGGCCCGCCATGTTCATGCCCATGAACGCCATCGCGGGGCCGGCGTTCTGGTTGCTTGCCGCCGCCTGCATGGCAGAAGCCTGCGCCCCGACCAGGTGCGCCGCCGCGCGCGTCGGGTCCATGAATGCCGCGTTGCGCTGCATTTCCTTGAGCATCTGCTCGTCTTCCTCGCTGGCTTTCACCGAGGAAACGCCGAACGAGACGATCTCCAGACCGCGCAGGTTGCGCCACTTGCTGGACAGCACGTCGTTCAGCGCGTCGGCCAGCTCCATCGTGTGGCCCGGCAGCGCCGAGTAGCGGATGCCCATTTCGGAAATTTTTGCAAACGCAGGCTGAAGCGCGGTCAGAAGCTCGGTCTTGAGCTGGCTGTCCAGCCGGTCGCGGGTGTAATCCTCCGACACATTGCCGCAGACGTTCGTATAGAAGAGAATCGGGTCGCAGATCCGGTAGCTATACTCGCCGAAGCAGCGAAGCGAAATGTCAATGTCGATGCCCGCCCGCTGGTCGACCACGCGGAAGGGAACCGGGCTCGGCGTTCCGTACTTGTTGCCGATGAGCTCTTTTGTATTGAAGTAGTAGACACGCTGA
>CAKUCT010000176.1 GCA_934643765.1 uncultured Oscillospiraceae bacterium | reverse complement strand
AGTGGGAAAAAGCATTTGATATGTTCCGCAAAAAAGAGGGCGGCAAGTTTATCCTGATGCCCTTTGAGGACTGAAGCAACTGGAGGCTATATACAGCATGAAAAAGATTCTTTACCGCGCACCGTATGAAATTGAAGTTCTGGAAGCAGAAGTGCCGCAGATCAATGACGATCAGGTCCTCCTGAAGATGGTCTATGCGGGCGTGTGCGGTTCGGATTTGCAGATTTATCACGGCAAGCACAAGTACATGACCTTCCCGGTCGTGGGCGGCCATGAAGGCAGCGCCGTGATTGAAAAAGTCGGCGCGAACGTCAAGGACTACAAGGTCGGCGACCGCGTTGCCATCGAGCCGCAGATCACCTGCGGCACGTGCAAGCCCTGCCGGATGGGCCGGTTTAACGTCTGCACGCATCTGAAGGTCATGGGCACGCACTGTGACGGCCTGATGGCGACCTATTACGCGACAGACCCCAAGTACCTGCACCACTGCCCGCAGGACATGCCATTTGAGCTCATCACGCTCGTCGAGCCGATGGCCGTTGCGGTCGGTTCTGTCAAGCGTTCACACTACAAAGATGCCAACATTGCCGTCATCGGCGCCGGCACCATCGGCAACCTCATCGCGCAGGCGGCGGTTGCGCTCGGCGCGAGCAAGGTTCTGCTGACCGACGTTGTGGAGGACAAGCTGGAGTACGCACGCAAGTGCGGCCTGCAGTATTGCGTCAACACCAGAGAAAAGACGCTTGCGCAGGCGATTGAAGAGACCTTCGGCGACGATGGCGCGGATGTCATCATCGACGCGGCTGGTATTCCCTTCACATTCAACGCGGCGCTCGACGCAGCGCGTCCGAGCTCTGAGATCGTGATGACCGCGAACTACAAAGAGCCGGTTTCTCTTGAGGTGCCGAGAATTCAGCGCCGCGAGATCAACCTCATCGGCCATATGATGTACGTCCGCGAGGACTATCAGGACGCCATCCGATTCCTTTATGAGGGCAAGGTCCATGTGGACGGCTTCATCACGCAGCGGATTCCGATGGTGGATGTGCTCAAGGGCTATCAGGAAATCGACGCCAACCCCGGAAAGGTTATGAAGGCAATTATTGAAATTTCTGACTGATTTTTCCTGAAACTGCATAGAATTGATCTGGCAAAATGTTGCCTCCGCGTATCCATACTTGGATACGCGGAGGCTCTGCAAACTATTGCGGCAGAGAAAATGCTGTTTCTTCTGGGAAAGTTATTGAAATTTTGACAAAAAGTGTGTATAATTAGTGCTAAACATTTTGGAGACTGAGGTGAAGGCGTGTTAACGGCGGAACGAATCAGCGGCATATATGAGCTGCTGCAAAGAAATAATTCTGTGCGGGTTGACGAGCTGGCACAAAAATACGCGGTCAGCGAGATGACCATCCGGCGCGATCTGGAGAAAATGGAGCGCGACGGGATGCTTGAGCGCTGCCATGGCGGCGCTGTATCCAAGACACAGATTATGCAGGATCAGGGCTTTGATACGCGCGAATCGCTGAACAAGGACGCAAAGGCGCAGATTGCACGGTATTGCTTTGAGCATTATATTCAGGGCAACCAGGTTATCTATCTCGATGCCGGCTCGACGACACTGGAATTGGCGAAGCTTCTGACGGCGAGCAGCGGTCTGACGGTTGTGACAAACGACATTCTCATTGCCAATGTCCTGCGCAACTGCAATCTGGATGTGTTTATGCTGGGCGGAAAGATTCAGCAGTCGCTTGGCTGCATCCACGGTTATATCGCCCAGAGCCAGCTTGAAGCGTTCCGGATGGATGTGGCGTTTGTCAGCAGCCTCTGCGCGGACGACTCGTATGATGTGTTTGCGGCAACGGAAAACAAGGTGTTCTTCCGGCGCAAGCTCATGGAGTGCTCGCAGGACGTATATATGATGATGGATGACTCCAAGTTCCATCGGCGCTCTTTGTTCCGGATCAACAATCTTTCGGACTACTCCGCCATTGTGACCAACAAAGAGGTCTCGCAGGAGGAGCATAAGAAGATGATGCGCCTCGGTATCAAATGGGTTACAGTTTAAAGGGGAAAACATTGAATCACAAGTTGAAAGCGGTTCTGTTCGACATGGACGGCACGATTCTCGATACGGCGGGCGATATCTGCGCCGCCGCGTGCCATAGCGCCGAGATGTTCGGTATCCCGGCGTTTGACCTTGAACAGTTCCATAGAAGAATCGGAAACGGGCTGCACAGCATCTATGAGCAGATCACGCCGCCGGATTTTCCGAAGGAAACACTAGAAGCGGCCTATCAGGAGCATCGCCGGTATTATCCGGAGCACTGCACCGAGCGGACGTGCTTTTATCCCGGGATGCATGATGTGCTGCGTGAGCTTGCTGCGCGCGGGTTGAAGCTCGGGATTGTGTCCAATAAGGTGGAAACATCCACCGTCAAAATTGCGGCGCATTACTGCAGCGATATTCCGTTCGAGATTATCCTCGGCAACAACGGCGTGCGGCCGCTCAAGCCGTCGGTCGAAGTCGGCGAGATCGCCTGCAAGGCGCTGCATGTGGCGCCGGAGGAGGTCGTCTTCCTCGGAGACGGCGACGCGGATATGAAGTTTGCGCGGAACATGGGCTTTCTGGCTGTCGGCGCCACGTGGGGCTATCGCGACCGCGAGACGCTGATCGACTGCGGCGCACAGGTTCTGATCGACGCACCGATCGAGCTTTTGCAGCTTCTGGATAAAGAAGCGGACTGAGCCTTTATAAAAACGAAACCTGGCAGTGCAGAGCGCCTGCCGGGTTCTTTTTGCTTCCGGGGGCGGCCATGCGCGGAAAGACGGTTGATTTCTTCCGGAAAAGCGGGTACAATCCATTTCAGAAGTGTCTGCTGACAAGAATATGAAAGCGGAAAAGGGGAGAGGTTATGCGGTTTTCTTACGCAATTTTTGATATGGACGGGGTGCTGTTTGATACGGAGACACTGTTCATCCGTTCGTTTGTCGACTATGTCAGCCAGGAAATCGGTTATCCCTTCACCCGGGAAAAGATGATGCAGCTCATCGGCATCAACCACCAGCTGACGCTGGAGACATTCCCGAAGGTCTTCCCGGATTGCCCGGCGGATTGCGAGACGTGCTATGCGCTGTGCAATGTCTGGATGAAGCAGTATTTCAAAACCAACGGCGTGCCGCTCAAGCCGGGCGTCCAGGAGCTTCTGGCCTGGCTGAAGGAGCAGGGGATTTTGTGCGCGGTTGCAACATCGTCCGATTCCTCCGTTGCGGCGGGATATCTGCAAAGCACCGGCATACGGCCCTATTTTTCCGCTGTCATTGGCGGAGACCAGGTTACGCACAGCAAGCCGGATCCGGAAATTTTCCTGACGGCCATGCGCGCGCTCGGCGGAGAGGACCCTGCGCAGTGTGTGGTGTTTGAGGATTCGCGCAACGGACTGCTGGCAGGAAGCAACGGAAAGTTTTCTGTGATTGCGGTGCCGGATGTGATGGATCCGACCGAGACACTTCCAGGGCTTTGCTACGCAAAATGCAAGAGCCTGACGGATGCGATCGAGGTTCTGAAAAACAGCTGAATTGTAACGATGGATTTGAACACCGGCCCAGGCTCTGGGCCGGTGATATTTTTATGGAATTGGATTTTAATATCAAAAATGCTATTGCAAAATTTGACGCATCGTGGTATACTGAGTACAGAAAATAAAATAAGATTTTAAAAAATAAAATTAAACAGAATGAGGCGCAAGCATTTGCGCCGCCACAAACGAAAGGAGAAGCACTATGAAAATGAAAGCGGCTCAGGCGATGGTTCAGATTCTGCAGAAGGAGGGAATCACCGCGGCGTTCGGCATTCCGGGCGCGGCAATCAACCCGGTCTATGACTTTCTGAAGGATGTGCCGATCGAGCACTACACCATGCGCCATGAAGAGGCTTGCGTCCATGCGGCCGACGGCTATCAGAGAGCCTGCCACAAGCCCGCGCTTGCCATCTGCTCTGCAGGCCCCGGCGCGACGAACTTTGTGACCGGCCTTTACACGGCGTTTATTGACTCCATGCCGGTGTTCTGCGTCGTCGGTCAGGCAAACACGAA
>CAKUCT010000175.1 GCA_934643765.1 uncultured Oscillospiraceae bacterium | reverse complement strand
CTTGTCGCCGAAGCGCAGGTGGCTGATGGTGACGCCGCCGGTCTTCTTGGAGTCGTACTGGAAGTAAGCCTGAACGTACTTGTCGGTGTGGTCGCCGATGATCTTGATGGAGTTCTTGTTGGCACCAACGGTGCCGTCGCCGCCGAGACCCCAGAACTTGCACTCGATGGTGCCTTCTGCTGCGGTGTTCGGGCAGTTCTTGTCCTCTTCCAGGGACAGGTTCGTGACATCGTCGACGATGCCGATGGTGAACTGACGCTTGGGCTGATCCTTCTTCAGCTCATTGTAAACAGCGAAGATGGATGCAGGGGGCGTATCCTTGGAACCGAGACCGTAGCGGCCGCCGATGACGGTAGCCTGCACGCCTGCATTGGCCAGAGCGGCGACAACATCAACGTACAGAGGCTCGCCGATGGAGCCGGGCTCCTTGGTGCGGTCGAGAACGGCGATCTTCTTGGCGGTTGCCGGGATCGCTGCGACCAGCTTGTCGGAACAGAACGGACGGTACAGACGGCACTTGACCAGGCCGACCTTCTCACCGTGTGCGTTCATGTAGTCGATGACTTCCTCTGCGACGTCGCAGATGGAGCCCATGGCGACGATGACGCGGTCAGCGTCGGGTGCGCCGTAGTAGTTGAAGAGCTGATAGTTGGTGCCGAGCTTTTCGTTGATCTTGCCCATGTACTTCTCAACGACTGCGGGCAGCTCGTCATAGAACTTGTTGCAGGCCTCACGGTGCTGGAAGAAGATATCGCCGTTTTCGTGGCTGCCGCGCATAGCCGGACGCTCGGGGTTGAGCGCATGCTTGCGGAAGGCTTCCACAGCATCCATGTTGCACATTTCCTTGAGGTCAGCGTAGTCCCACACAGCAACCTTCTGGATCTCGTGGGAGGTACGGAAACCGTCGAAGAAGTTCAGGAACGGAACCTTGCCTTCGATGGCAGCCAGATGCGCAACGGGGGCCAGATCCATGACTTCTTGCGGGTTGGTCTCGCACATCATGGCAAAGCCGGTCTGGCGGCAGGCCATAACGTCGGACTGATCACCAAAGATGTTCAGAGCGTGGGTGGAGACAGTACGGGCCGAAACGTGGAACACGCAGGGCAGCTGCTCGGCAGCGATCTTATACATGTTGGGGATCATCAGAAGAAGACCCTGAGAAGCGGTGTAGGTGGTGGTCATAGCACCGGCGCCAAGGGAGCCGTGCACGGTACCTGCCGCACCAGCCTCAGACTGCATTTCTGCAACTTTGACGGTTGTGCCGAAGATGTTCTTCAGGCCAGCAGCAGCCCACTGGTCGACCAGGTCGGCCATGGGGGACGACGGCGTGATGGGGTAAATGCCCGCGACTTCAGTAAACGCATAGGATACATGAGCCGCGGCATTGTTGCCGTCCATGGTTTTGAATTTACGAACCAATTATATTACCTCCTAAAAGTAATTACATAATCATGCAAATTAACTATAGCACATTTTGCTGTCAATGTAAACCGAAAATCTGAGGATTCTGTAGAAGTTTCACAACCAAAATCTGTTTTGTGCTTTTTCTATATCAATTTTAAAATGGCGCAATTTCTGGTTGGATTTTTCCGGAAAATGAGATATGATAGAAGAAAGATCAGAAAAGAGGGGAGTGTGCCTGAAATTATGATGGGGCATGTGCGCTCGATGGGTCTGAGCGGCCTGGAGGGCTACGAAATTTCCGTGGAATGCTATATCACAAACGGCCTGCCCGGTTTTGATGTGGTCGGGCTGCCGGACGCGGCCGTCAAGGAGGCCAGGGAGCGCGTGCGCGCGGCAATCCGCAACTGCGGCTATAAATTCCCGGTCAGCCGGATTACGCTGAACCTCGCGCCGGCCGGCACGAGGAAAACAGGCACGCTCTATGACCTTCCGATTCTGCTCGGCATTCTTGAGGCGTCGGAGCTCATCCGCCTGCCGAAGACGCCGTGCGCGTTTCTGGGGGAGCTCAGTCTGGAGGGAAAGCTCCGGCCAGTGGCGGGCGTTTTGCCGATGGCCCTGGCCGCGCAGCAAAAAGGCATCCGCGAGCTCTATGTTCCGAAGGAGAATGCCCCCGAGGCGACGCTTGCAGATGGGCTGACGGTTTACGGCGTGGAGAGCGTCACGGAGCTGGCGGCGCACCTGTCCGGCCGCGCGCCGCTTGCGCCGCAGATGCGCTGGCAGCCGGGAAGCGTTGTGCAGACGGCGCCGGATTTCAAGGATGTGAAGGGACAGGAAAATGTCAAACGCGCGTTGGAGATTGCGGCGGCTGGCGGACACAATGTGCTGCTCGTGGGCCCGCCGGGCTCTGGCAAGAGCATGCTTGCAAAGCGGCTTCCGTCCATCCTTCCCGATATGACGCGCGAAGAGGCACTGGAGGTAACAAAGATCTACTCGGTGCTTGGCATGCTGGACGCGGCGCAGCCTTTGATGCAGGTCAGACCTTTTCGAAGCCCGCACCATACAATCTCAGCAAGCGCGCTGTCCGGCGGCGGGCAGAATCCCCGGCCCGGCGAAATTTCCATGGCGCACCGCGGCGTGCTGTTTTTGGATGAGCTGCCGGAATTTCACCGGGACACGCTCGAGGTGCTGCGCCAGCCGCTGGAAGACGGCGTGGTGAGCATCTCCAGAGTGCAGGGTTCCGTGCGCTATCCGAGCCGGTTCATGCTCGTGTGCGCGATGAACCCGTGCAAGTGCGGCTGGTACGGCGACCCCAGCGGCAGATGCAAATGCCGCCAGGCGGATGTCGACAAATACCTCAGCAAGGTATCCGGTCCCCTGCTTGACAGGATTGATATAATTGTAGAGGTTCCGGCTGTGAAGTTTGAAGCGCTCAGCCGCAACGATACGGCAGAGCCGTCCAGCGAAATCAAAAAGCGCGTCGACGCGGCGCGCGAGATTCAGAACCGGCGCTACGCCGGGACCGCGACGCAGTGCAACGCGCTCATGGAGCCATCGGAGCTGCGAAGCGCCTGCGCGCTGAGCGAGAGCTGCACGCAGCTGATGAAAACAGCCTTTGAGCGCCTGCAGATGAGCGCGAGAAGCTATGACCGCGTGCGAAAAGTTGCGCGGACGATTGCAGATCTGGACGGAAGCAAAGAAATCCAGCCGCAGCACATTGCCGAGGCCATTCAGTACCGGTCTTTTAAATTTGGTTCGGAAAGCCAAAACTGAATATTTTATTATGAGAAGATAGGACAGAACGATATGAAAGAACTTTTTTTGCTGAAATTGGGTGAGATTGTCCTCAAAGGGCAAAACCGCCGCGTCTTTGAAGACAAGCTCAAAACGAACACCCGCAGACGGATGTCAAAGTTCGGCGACTTCAAGGTTACGATTACACAGTCGACGCTCTATGTCGAGCCGATGAACGACGAATGCGATGTCGACGGCGCATGGGAGGCGTGCGGCGCGATTTTCGGGATTGCGTCGATGTGCCGCTGCCGCGCGTGTGAAAAGGATCTGGACGCGATTTTCAAAACGGTTGTGGAATACCTGGGCGATGAGCTGTCCGTTCAGAAGAGCTTCAAGGTCGAGTCTAAGCGCTCTGATAAGCGCTTCCCGCTCAACTCTATCCAGATTTCCCAGGACATCGGCGGGCGTCTTGCAGAAGAGTTCCCGAACGTCGCGGTGGATGTCCACAATCCGGCCTATGTTGTAAATGTTGAGGTGCGCGAGACGGCAGCCTATGTCCACGGCCCGGCGGTGCCCGGCGCGGGCGGCCTTCCCACCGGCACGGGCGGACGTGCGGCGGTGCTGCTCTCCGGCGGCATCGATTCTCCGGTCGCGGGCTATATGATTGCAAAGCGCGGCGTGGAGATTGAGTGCATCCATTTCTTCTCGTATCCGTATACCTCCGAGCGCGCGAAGGAAAAGGTTCTGGAGCTGGCGCGGCTGATGACCCGCTACTGCGGGCGGATGACGGTTGACGTCGTGGGCTTCACGAAGGTGCAGGAGGCCATCCGCGACAACTGCCGCGAGGAATACTTCACGATCATCATGCGCCGGTTTATGATGCGCATTGCCCAGGCGATTGCAAAGGATCACGGCGCGAAGTGCCTGGTCACGGGTGAAAATCTGGGCCAGGTGGCAAGCCAGACCATGGACGCCATGGC
>CAKUCT010000174.1 GCA_934643765.1 uncultured Oscillospiraceae bacterium | reverse complement strand
ATCGCAAAGCTCTATCACATGGAGCCGGGCAAATACGACCCGTGCTTTGCCACGCTGGACTTTGTGCCTTGAGGGATACTATGGACAACACATTCGGAACCTTTTATGCCGTCGGCGTCGGTCCGGGCGATGCCTCGCTTCTGACGCTGCAAGCGGTCAGAATTCTGGAACAGAGCCCCGTCATTGCCGCGCCGCAGACCAAAAGCGGGCAGATGCTGGCGCTGGACATTGCGCGCGGTGCCGTGGACCTTTCCAAAAAGAAAATCCTGCCGCTCCGGTTTACCATGTCCTGCGACCCGGCTGTCCGCGAGGAAAGCTACCGGGCAATCTGCGCGCAGCTGGAGGGCTTTTTATGGGCGCTGGACGCGATGAAAAGCGAGATGTCCTGCAGGCTTACGCCGCTGGCGGAGCTCTTCGGGGCGCTTGGCGCGTGTCCGCAGCCTGACGTCGGCGCGTTTTTCACCGCCGCGGGGCGCGAACTCACGACGCCGCCCGGCTGCAGCCTGCCGGTCAGCTTCAAGCGGGCGCTGAATGCTGCGCCGGAACTGCAAATCGGACCGCAGGGCGTGCAGGCGCTTTACGCGCTGGCTATGAATCTTGGGAAATTCGATCTGCAGGCGCAGCTGACGGTGATCGACGCCTGCGCCGTGCGGATTTCAGACGCGCTGAAGACACTGCAGGCGCAGAAACGCGCGCGCTGCAGAAGCTATGAAACCATTGCCATCTGCGCAGGGCTCGCGCTGGCAGTCGTCTTATTATAACAACGATGGAAATTGATCTGATTTTTAAAATTGCCGCGGTCGGCATCATAGTATCGATTCTCAACCAGGTGCTTGTGCGCTCCGGCCGCGAGGAGCAGGCGACGATGACGTCTCTTGCCGGGCTCGTTGTGGTGCTGATGATTGTTGTCCAGCGCATTGCGGAGCTGTTTGACCTAGTGAAGACGCTGTTCCGGTTTTAATGGAGCTGTATCTGAAGATTGCCGCGTGCAGTGTAGTCTGCGCGCTGTTGTGCGCGGTGCTCCGGCCGAGAGAGCCGGCGCTTGCCCTGGCGCTTTGTACCATGTGCGCGCTGGCGGCGGCGCTGGCCGCATTCGGGCTATTGTCGCCGGTGCTTGATTTTTTTGAGCAGCTGCTGTCGTTTACCGGGCTGTCGTCCGCAATTTTTACGCCCCTTCTGAAAACTGTCGCCATCGCCATTCTGGGGCAGATCGCGGGCGCATTCTGCAAGGACGCCGGGCAGGGCGCGCTTGGAAAAATGGTGGAGCTTTGCGGCACCATTTTGTGCATCTACGTCGGCCTGCCGCTGGCCGCGATGCTGCTGGAGCTGCTGCAGGAGCTGGGAGGTGGATGAATGCGGCGGGGTGTGATCGTTCTTTTGCTGCTGCTTGCGCTGCGCGTTTCGGTCTGCGCGGCGGACTATACGGCCCAGGAGGCGGAAATTCTCGGCGCGGACAAGCTCACAACGGCGCTTGATGCGCAGACCATCGATGCTCTGGACGGCGTCACGCCGACCTCCGGCGGGAATTTTGGCAAGCAGCTCTGGAAGTTGGTCACAGACGCACTTTCCGGCTCTTCCGGCATTTTGCGCGGGGCGATGCTTACGGCGGGGAAGGTTCTGGCGGCGGCGCTCTGCTGCGCATTTGCCGCAAATGTACAGGAAGATGGGCCGAAGGAACCCGCACTTGTCGCAGGTGCATTTGCGATCACGGCGCTGTGTACGCGCGATTTTCAGTCCATGATCGGTCTTGCGCGGCAGACGATGGATGAAATTGCAAGCTTCACCTCGCTACTGCTTCCCGTGATGTCCTCAAGCCTTGCCGCTTCCGGCGGCGCGGTGAGCGCGGGCGCGCTTCTGGCGGGGTCTTCTCTTGCGATGAGCGTTTTGACAAGCCTCTGCTCAGGGCTTCTCATTCCGCTGGTCTATCTCTACATCCTGCTTGCCGCGGCGGAAAGCGCCGTAGATGGCGGCGGACTTTCAAAAATCCGGGAGCTCTGCGGCTGGGCGGTCGGCCTTGGAACGAAGGGCGTGTGTCTTGCGTTTACGGCGTACCTGACACTGAGCAGGCTCCTGACGGCGCCGGCCGATACCGCGGCCGTCAAGGCCGCGCAGGCGGCCTTTTCCGGGATGGTGCCGGTGGTGGGCTCCATTTTATCGGACGCGTCCGGCTCGCTTCTTGCAAGCGCGGCGCTTATCAGAAGCAGCGCGGGGCTTTTCGGGATGCTCGCCGTGCTGGCTATGGCGATCGGCCCCTTTCTGAAGCTCGGCGCAGGGTACCTCGCGCTGCGCCTGGCGGCAGCGGTGTGCATGGACGCCATCTGCAAGCCGCATGCGGCGCTGATCGGGAATCTGGCCTCCGCAATGGGCTACATGCTCGCCATTATAGCCAGCGCAACCTGGATGAGCCTGGTGTCGGCCTCCTGTTTTTTGAAGGCGGTGGCGGCATGATGGCGCAGATCCGGAGCTATCTTCTGGGCCTTGCCGCGGCGGCGCTATTGTGCGCGCTTGTGCGCGCACTTTTGCCCAAGGGGCAGATGCAACGGATCGGGACGGTTTTCTGCGGCGTGTTTCTGGCACTGTGCGCGCTGCAGGGGGCAAAGGGGCTGGATCTGTCGGAATTTGCCGCGCAGCTTTCCAGAGAGCGTATGGACGCGGAGCAGACGATATCCGGTGTGGAGGTTCGCAACCGGGAACTGCTCGCGGCCATCATAAAAGACAAACTGGAGGCATATATATTGGACAAAGCCGCTCAGATGGGGCTGGAGCTTACCGTCAGCGTGACGGTGCAGTCAGACGGAACCTATCCGTATCCAAGCCATGTGCGCCTGTGCGGCACGGCAACGGCGCAGCAGCGCGCGGCGCTCGGCCGGTACATTGAAGAAAATCTTGCCGTCTTGCAGGAGGAGCAGGAATGGAGCAGCGAATGAAACAGGCCATATGGCCGCAGATGCTCTCGCGCGCGCAGGCCGCGGCCGGGAAGTATAAAATTCCGATTCTGGTTCTGATGCTGGGGGCGCTGCTTCTGCTGCTGCCGTCGGGCGGAAAAGCGGAATCGCGCGTGCAGACCTCGCCGGACGCGGAGGCAGAGCTTACCGATCTTCAGACGCAGCTGCAGGCGCTTTTGGAGCAGGTCGACGGCGTGGGCCGGGTGCAGCTTCTGCTGCGCGCGGCGGAAAGCGGCGAGACAATCTATCAGCTTGACACAAGAACCAGCGAAAACAGCACAGAGAACACAACCGTCTTTTCTTCCGCGCAAAGCGAGAAGACGCCGGTTGTCACGCAGGTGCGCTACGCGGCATTCACCGGCGCGGTCGTCGTCTGTGACGGCGCCGGAAGCGCAAGCGTGCGCCTGCGCGTAACACAAGCGGTTTCCAGTCTCACGGGGCTGGGGAGCGATAAAATCACCGTCATCAAAATGAAGCAGCAATAGGAGGAAGCATATGAAAGTCTGGAAACGAAACGCAGTGATAGCAACGGTACTTCTGTTTATTTGCGCGGGGGTCTATCTCAACTGGTCGTATAACCGCAAAAATGAAACGACCGATCTGACCGACACGCTCAGCGCCGAGCAGGTCATGGGGCAGACGACGCTGCAGCTGGACGAGGCGGAGCCGGTCTCCGCCATGGATACGGAGGATTATTTTGCGCAGGTGCGCCTGAGCCGGCAGTCCTCACGCGACAGCGCGGTTGAGCTTCTGGAGCAGACGATTGCCTACGACGAGGGGACGGCGGTCGGCGATACCGCGTCGCAGACGCTCAATGAGATTGTCGGAACGGCGCTGAACGAGGCGCAGATTGAAAGCCTTGTCATTGCCAAGGGCTTTTCCGACTGCGTGACCTATATGTCCGACGGCACGGTCAGTGTGGCCGTCTCCGCGCCGGACGAAGGGCTCAGCCAGGCGGATGTGGCGCTAATTTCAGACGTTGTGACCTCGCAAACGGGCTATGATCTTTCGCAGGTGCGCGTAATTGAAGTAAAGGCGCCGTGAAAAAGAGTTGAAATTCCGGAAGTTTGTGGTACAATGTTCGCATAAGCACCTGATCCGGAGGTAACACGATGGCTGAAAACAAAGAATATTACACCCAGGAGATGGACAACGGCTCCATCCAGATCTCAGA
>CAKUCT010000173.1 GCA_934643765.1 uncultured Oscillospiraceae bacterium | reverse complement strand
ATGCAGCATAGTAAGGGCAATTTGTGATGCGCAAAAAACGAAGAAACCACGGTTTTTCGGGCGGCACAGATTCCCTGTGCCGCCCTTATTTTTTGGAGGTGCAACCATGATTGTCATTCTGAAACCGAACGTAACCGAAGCGCGCCGCGACCAGCTGATCGACTGGTTCAAAGCACAGAACCTTGGTGTCCATATTTCCCAGGGCGATTATCAGACTGTCCTCGGTCTGATCGGCGACACCACAAAGGTCGACATGGATCTGATCGCAAGCCTTGACATCGTGGATGCCGTCCGCCGCGTGTCCGACCCCTTCAAGTGCTGCAACCGCAAGTTCCATCCGGACGACACGATTGTTGACGTCAGCGGCGTCAAGATCGGCGGCGGCCACTTCGCCATGATCGCCGGCCCCTGCTCGGTAGAATCCGAGCCGCAGATCGTCGGCATTGCGCAATCTGTGAAGCAGTCCGGCGCAAAGCTGCTGCGCGGCGGCGCGTTCAAGCCCCGCACCTCGCCGTATGATTTCCAGGGTCTGCAGGCAGACGGCCTGCGGCTGCTGTCGATCGCCAAGAAGGAAACCGGCCTCCCGATCGTAACCGAGATCATGGACGTGCGGCACCTGGATCTGTTTGACGATGTGGATCTCATTCAGGTCGGCGCACGCAACATGCAGAACTTCGACCTTCTCAAAGAGCTCGGCAAGACAAACAAGCCCATTCTTTTAAAGCGCGGCCTGGCAAACACTATGAAAGAGCTGCTGATGAGCGCGGAGTACATCATGGCCAGCGGCAACGAGCAGGTCATCCTCTGCGAGCGCGGCATCCGCACGTATGAAACCTACACCAGAAACACCCTTGATCTTTCCGCTGTCCCGATGCTCCATGAGCTGTCGCATCTTCCCGTTGTGGTCGACCCCAGCCATGCAACCGGCATCGCAAAGCTCGTCACGCCCATGGCGCTTGCCGCAACGGCGGGCGGCGCGGACGGCATCATGGTCGAGGTGCACAACGACCCCATCCACGCATTGTGCGACGGCGCGCAGTCGCTGACGCCGGAGCAGTTTGATGAACTGGCAAAGAAGGTCGGAAAGGTCCGGGAGGCTGTGCAGGCATGAAGGTCGGAATCGTTGGCTTAGGTCTCATCGGAGGCTCGTTTGCCAAGGCATACCACGAAGTGGGCCATGAAGTGCTCGCCTTTGACCGTGACGCATCGGTTCTGAGCTTTGCGCAGCTCGAGGGCGCGGTCGACGCGCCGCTCACAAAAGAGACGATCGGCGCCTGTGATCTGGTTCTCGTCGCGATCTATCCGGAGGCCGCTATCTCGTATCTTCGTGAAATGGCGCCATATATCGGAAGCGGGCCTATGGTCATCGACTGCTGCGGCACCAAACGCGTCGTCTGCAGCGCCGTGTTCCCGCTGGCAAAAGAATTCGGCTTTACCTATCTTGGCGGCCACCCGATGGCAGGCACGCACAACTCGGGCTTCAAATATGCCCGCTCCAATCTCTATCACGGCGCGCCGATGGTGCTCGTCCCGCCGGTCTTTGACGACATTGCGCTTCTGCAGCGGGCTAAGGATCTTCTGGCCCCGGCAGGCTTCGGCAAATTCTCGGTCACTACGGCCGAAGCGCACGACGAGATGATTGCCTTCACCTCGCAGCTGGCGCACGTGGTCTCCAACGCTTACATCAAAAGCCCGACCGCAGGAAGCCACAAGGGCTTTTCCGCTGGCAGCTACAAGGACATGACCCGCGTCGCCTGGCTCAACCCGCAGATGTGGGCGGAGCTGTTCCTGGAAAACCGGGACTATCTGATTCACGAGCTTGACATTCTATCTGAAAACCTTGCCGCCTACCGCACCGCGCTGCAGCAGCAGGACCTGGACGGTCTTACCCGGCTGCTCGACGACGGGCGCAGACGCAAAGAGGAGGTTGACGGCCGATGAAAACCATCCACGTAGAAGCATCCACCAGCTATGACATCAAAATTGAGCGCGGCCTTCTGGACAGAGCCGGTGAAGAGATCAAGGCAGCCTGCGGCCTGCATGAAGCGCTGATCGTCAGCGACGACAGCGTGTGGCCGCTCTACGGCGAGACAGTCCTGCGCTCGATGCAGGAAGCGGGCTTCCCCGTCAGCGCTTTCACCTTTCCGCACGGCGAGCCGTCCAAAAACCTGGGCGTCTATGCCCAGGTGCTCGATGCGCTGGCTGCGCGGCATATCACGCGCAAGGGCCTTGTCGTCGCGCTCGGCGGCGGCGTGGTCGGAGACCTCGCGGGCTTTGCCGCGGCGACCTATCTGCGCGGCATCCGCTTTGTCCAGATTCCAACGACGCTTCTGGCCCAGGTCGACTCCTCCGTCGGCGGCAAGACGGCAGTCGATCTCCCGGCGGGCAAGAACCTGGTTGGCTCGTTCTGCCAGCCGTCTTTGGTGCTCTGCGACCCGCATACGCTCGCTTCCCTGCCCGATTCCATCTTTTATGACGGCTGCGCAGAGGTCATCAAGGCCGCGATGCTGGAGAGCCGGGCGTTTTTCCACGATCTTCAGAATACGCCCGCGCGCGAGCAGCTGGAGCATGTGATTTCCTTCTGCGTGGGCATGAAGCGCGACGTTGTCCAGAAGGACGAGTTTGACACCGGCGCGCGCCAGTTTTTAAACCTCGGCCACACGTTTGGCCACGCGGTCGAGGCGGCCAGCGATTTTTCCATCAGCCACGGCTCCGCTGTTTCCATCGGCATGGTAATGATGACGCGCGCGGCGATCAAAAAGGGCTATTGCAAAGAAGATACGCTCGTGTCCCTGGAGGCGCTTTTGAAGCAGTATCATCTTCCGACGCAGGTTCCGTATCCAGCGAGCCGGCTTCTGGAAATCGCGCTGAACGATAAGAAAACCGCAGGAAAGACTGTGAACCTCATCGTTCCGGAGGAAATCGGCCGCTGCCGCATCGTGACGATTGCGACAGATGAACTTCTGGACTGGCTCCTGGCCGGAGGCGCGGTATGACGCAGACCGTCCTGCCCGGCCTCTTTGGCGGCACGTTCCGCGCGCCTGCCTCCAAATCGCAGGCGCACCGGCTTCTGATCTGCGCGGCGCTGGGCCGCGAAAAGACGACGCTCGTGTGTGACACCTGCTCCGATGACATTCTCGCAACCAGCGATTGCCTGCGTGCCATGGGCGCAGAGATCACACAGGCGGGCTCCGTTTTTACGGTTGTGCCTATCTTCGCAAAGCCGCGCAATTCTGGGTTATGTAAACTCAAGTGCCACGAGAGCGGCTCCACGCTCCGCTTTTTGCTGCCGGTTGTGGGCGCGCTGGGTTTGACTGGCGATTTTCTGATGGAAGGCCGGCTTCCCGAGCGGCCCCTGCATCCGTTTGACGACGTGCTGCGCGCGCACGGCATGACAATCCAGCAGGAAGGCACTGTCCTGCATGTCTCCGGGCAGCTTGCGCCGGGTGCATATGAACTGCCCGGCAACATCTCTTCGCAGTATCTGTCCGGCCTTTTATTCGCGCTGCCGCTGCTGGGCGGCGAGAGCCACCTCACCATCACAGGCCCGCTGCAGTCCGCGGCCTATCTCACCATGACAGAGCGCACCGTAACGGCCAGCGGCATTGCGCTTTCCAAAACGGAACGCGGCTTCCGGATTCCCGGAAATCAGGGCTATCACCTGCCGGACGGCCTGGCCGTTGAAGGCGACTGGTCCGGCGCGGCGTTTTTCCTGTGCGCGGGCGCGCTGTCCGCACAGGGCATCCGGGCCGAAAATCTGACGCCCGGCAGCCTGCAGGCAGACAAAGCCGTCTGCGCGCTTCTTTCTCAGTTCGGCGCGGACGTGATCTGGGAAAATCAAGCGCTGCTTGTCCGGAAAAACTGCCTGCGCGCAATCCGGATTGACGCAGGCCCCATCCCGGATCTCATTCCGGCCGTTGCCGCGGTCGCGGTATTCGCCGAGGGCGAGACCACGATTTTCAATGCCGCGCGCCTGCGGCTCAAAGAATCAGACCGCCTGCACACCGTCGCCGAGACCATCAACGCCCTTGGCGGGCAGGCACAGGAACTGGAGGACAGTCTCATCATTACCGGCCGTCCGCAGCTATCCGGCGGCGCGGCGGATTCCTTCGGCGATCACCGCATCGCCATGCTGGCCGCTA
>CAKUCT010000172.1 GCA_934643765.1 uncultured Oscillospiraceae bacterium | reverse complement strand
GTTTTCTCCGTCGTGCGCAGTGAGGCCATCGAAGAGCAGCAGGTTAATTTCGCCGTGTTCGTCCATGGCGGGATTGATGCGCGTATAATCGCCCGAGCCATAGACCAGCGTCGAAGGCTCGGCGGCAGCGGCCGCTTCTGCAGCAGAGGGCGAAGAAGCGTCATTATTTGCAGTCTGCTCCGGTGCGGCGGAACAGGCGGCCAGCGCGAGGAGCATGGTAAACATCAGAATCAGAGATACGAGCTTTTTCACAGTGGGTGTCTCCTTTGAAACGCAGAATAATCGGCAGGACGTCACTGCCTGCGGCTATTCTAGCAGATCGGTCTGGAAGTTTTAAGCTCCCCGGGGGGATAAAAATAAAAAAATATCGAAAAAAATCTCCCGCCTGTTCCTGAAAGAAAAAGCGGGAGCTGTGGATAAAAATCAAAATCGGGCCAGGGAAAGCGACGAAATCCAGGCATTGAGCGCGTCTTCCGAGCTTCCGGCGCTCAGAACCTTGCCGTCCAGGACCTTGGCGCCCGGGCAGCTGGGAGCCAGCAGCTTTGCGGTCTTGCCCATGCCGCTGCCGCCGGAGGTTGCAAAGGGGACAATGCGCTTGCCGGAAAGATCATAGCCTTCCAGGAAGGTCTCGATGATCCGCGGCGCCTGGTACCACCAGATGGGGAAACCAACGAACACCGTGTCATACTGCGCCATATCCGAAACCTTGGACGAGATTTCGGGGCGGGACGAAGCGTCGTTCATCTCCACGCTGCTGCGGCTTTTGTTGTTGGTCCAGTTGAGATCTTCCTGGGTGTAGGGCGTGACAGGCTGAATTTCAAACAGATCCGCGTCAGCCGCCTTTGCCAGCGTCTTTGCAAGACGCGCGGTTACGCCGCTGGCCGAAAAATAAGCAACCAATGTTTTGGACATGATAAAAAACCTCCTGTAAAATCAGAGCTTCTGATAGGCTTCGTCGGAAACGGGCTCGCACCATTCATTCGACGTACCTTCGCCCGGCACCTCGACAACCAGATGCGAGAACCAGCTGTCAGGCGCCGCACCGTGCCAATGCTTGACCTCGGGCGGGATGTTCACGACGTCGCCGGGCGTCATCAGCTGCGCGGGCTTGCCCGCTTCCTGATAGTATCCGCGGCCCGCGACGCAGATGAGAATCTGGCCGCCGCCGGATTTTGCGTGGTGGATGTGCCAGTTGTTGCGGCAGCCGGGTTCAAAGGTGACGTTGTGGATGCCGACCTGCGAAGAAGAGACCGGCGCGAGATAGCTCTGACCGATGAAGTATTTTGCATAAGCGGTGTTGAGCTCGCCGATGGGGAAAATCATGGACGCGGCATGCGCGGCCTTGGCATCCGCGGGCGACTCGTCCTCGGCCCAGACCTCCTTCGCCATCCGGAACGCGGCCCAGGCCTTGGGCCAGCCGGCGTAGAACGCGGCATGCGTCAGAATTTCAGCAATCTCCGTTTTGGTAATGCCGTTATTTTTGGCGCTCATCAGATGAAACTGGAAGGAAGAGTCGACCAGACTCTGCGACATCAGCGCGACGACCGTAATCAGGCTTCTGTCGCGAAGGCTGAGCTTGTCCTCCCGGCTCCAGACCTCGCCGAAGAGTACATCGTCGTTCAACTCTGCAAATTTCGGGGCGAACGTGCCAAGCTGCGCGCGGCCCGCTGTCTGTTTGACTGCCATAAAAAAGCCTCCTGTTCAGATATGTTTCTGCTTGTATTATATGCCTGCTGTGCAGACGCGTCAAATACCCGGTAGTTATCAGAATATATGCCGCCAGCGCATATCTGGGATGCGGCGCTTTACAGCAGCGCCTTGACGCTTTGCGCCCAGGCGTCGATCTTGCTCTGCGGCGTTTCCAGGTGGGCTCCGCCGTTGGAGTCGAACTGTACCTTCATCTCGCATGCGAATTCTGCGCCGGGGCAGGCGTTTTCATGTCCTTGATGACATGCCCCAGCCAGCCGCCGTTGGTCATAAAGGGGACGACGGTTTTACCGGAAAAGCTGCTTTGATGCAGGAAGGTCTTGACGGCGGGGGCCATCGTGTACCACCACGTCGGCGTGCCGACGGTAATGATATCATAATCTGCGATGTTCACGTCGAACGGCTTCAGCTCCGGCTCATAGCCCTGCTTGACCTCGCGCTGTCCCTGGTCCACCACGTCGTCATAGCTGCCGGAATACGGCACGGCAGTGTCAATTCGCAAAAGATCGCCGCCCGCGACGCGCTGAAGCGTTTTTGCAATGCGCTCTGTGTTTCCGTTTGACCACGAATAATAGACAATCAACAGTTTTTTCATGTTGTTACCTCCTTGACCCACTGTTCAAGCGCGCCCTTTGCGCCGTCTATGCTGCTGCCGTGCAGGGCAAGTCCCTTTGTGACGGCCGCGCCCTTTGCCGCGCGCCGAATATCCGCAACGGTATTGGAAAGGCCGCTTCCCTCGTGGGTGCAGAAGGGATGAATGGTCTTGCCGGTAAAATCGTAATGCTCCAGGAAGGTGTAGACCGCCATCGGCATGGTGCCGCAGTAGTTGGGGTATCCGAGATAAATTTCATCGTAGGCGCTGAGATCTTCCGGCAGATTCAAAACCTCCGGCCGGGCGCCGCGCTGCCAGTCGTTCCGCGCCTGCGCGACGCAGGTTTTGTAATCGTCAGAGTATGGTGTTTTCTGCTCGATTCTGTAAAGCTTGCCGCCGGTCAGCCCGGCCAGCATTTCGGCTGCCTTTTCCGTGTTGCCGACGGAAATGCGGCGGTATGCGCCGCCAAAATAGTTTTCTCCCGCGCGGGAGTAAAATGCGATCAATGCTGCCATATCAAAGCTCATTTCTTACATATTGTAGCCGCTTTTTATCCGGCCGTCAATTTCGCATTCCTGCCTTATGGATAGCGTCAGTTGACAAGGGCCCACGCGCTTGCGGGCCGGACTAAGCTGTCGTCTGCTGCGTTATTGTCCTTGACTTGCTATGCCCAACGACGAGGATAACGACGCCAGACACCTTTTTGTCCCGTGAAAAACCGTGTGTGCCCTTGTCAGCTGACGCTAAGAAAAACTGATATGAAACCGGCAGAGGCATTGTGACACGTCTGTGCCGCTTCCATCAAAGAATCGACATGAACCATTCCACGGTCTTGGGATCGTAGTGCGAGAAGAACAGGCTCTCGCCTCCATCCAACGCTTCAATGGCGGCCATGTCTTCGGCTGTCAGCGTGAAGTCGAACAGGTCAAAGTTCTGCTGCATCCGGTCTTTGTGCGTGGACTTGGGGATGATGACCACATCGCTCTGCAGCAGGAACCGCAGGGCGGTCTGCGCGGCGGTTTTGCCGTACTTCTGGCCGATTGCGGTCAGCACGGGGTTGGTGAACATATCCTTGCGGCCTTCTGCAAACGGGCCCCAGGATTCAATCTGGCAGCCATACTTTTTAAGATATTCCCTGGCCGTCTTCTGCTGCTGGAACACATGGGTTTCGATCTGGTTGACCGCGGGCTTTACCTCTGCAAAATGCTCGATGTCCAGATAACGGTCAGGGCCGAAGTTGGACACGCCGATGGCGCGGAGCGTGCCAGCTTTGTAGAGCTCTTCCATCGCGCGATAGGTGCCGTAGTAGTCGCCGAAGGGCTGATGGATGAGCAGCAGGTCCAGATAATCGGTGCGCAGTTTGCGCAGGGATTCTTTGATGGACGCCATCGCTTTTTCATAACCCGCGTTGGTAATCCAGACCTTGGTGGTCAGGAAAAACTCCTCGCGCGGAAGTCCGCTTTCTGCCAGCGCCTCGCCGACGCCTTCTTCATTGTAGTACGCCTGCGCGGTATCGATGCTCCGATAGCCAACGTCGATCGCGTCCAGCACGCAGCGCCGGGTGTCTTCTGCCGGGGTCTGATACACGCCGTAGCCGAGCTTTGGCATTTTGATGCCGTTATGCAATGTGACATATTCCATGATAATACCTCCAATTTTCTGAAAAGCAAAGTTCTTTCTGAAAGACACTTTACGACAGATTCCGGTGATTGTACACTATCTATATCGCAATCTGCTTTTCATAATTTGAAATATAAAAGAGGTATCACATGATCGATCTTTATGAATTGAAACAGCTCGCGGCATTTGCAGACCTAGGGACCCTCAGCCGCGTCGCGGAAGCGT
>CAKUCT010000171.1 GCA_934643765.1 uncultured Oscillospiraceae bacterium | reverse complement strand
GTCAGCTTCACAACCGTCGGGAAGCCCGCGCCGCCGAGGCCGACCAGGCCGCTTGCGCGCACCGCGTCCAGAAAGTCCTGCATCGTCTCCAGCTTCGGCGGATGGATGCCCTCCCAGCGCGCGTCAAGGCCGTCAGACTCGATTTCCACCGTCTGCATCATCCGGCCGTTGGAGCCAAGCAACTCCCCGATTTTCTTGACCGTGCCGGATACGCTCGCGTAGATCGGCGCCGAGACAAAGCCGCCGGGCTCGCCGATCAGCTGACCGGTTTTGACGTAATCTCCTACCTTCACCACCGGCTTTGCCGGCGCGCCGATGTGCATCGCCATCGGAATCACCACCGAATCCGGCAGCGGCAGCTTGACCGCGCTCATCTGCGCCGTCTGCTTGTGGCCCGCCACATGGATTCCATGTAAGTACCGTTTCAACAAAACTCCCCCTCAATGCTCATTTCTCAAAAAGTCCCGCGCTGATTGCGCGCTTTGCTGCAAGCTGCGCGCACAGCCCGGTAAATATCCCGGTGATGATGGCAGATACCAGCAGCACCGGCAGATAATACAACAGTTCCCGCGTCCGGGTGACAAAGACGGCCACGGCCATCTGGCCTGCATTGTGGCCCATCGCGCCGAACGCGCTGACCACCCAGAGCTTCTCTTTTCCGATGGGCTTTAACAGCGCCCACATTGTAAGAAACGCCAGCATCCCGCCGGCAAGGCTATAGAAAAACGCCATTGTCTGCCCGGTCAGCACGCTTCCAAGGCTCACGCGCACCAGCATCGAGCCGAACGCCCACCCGGGCCCGGCAAACAGCAGCGTCAGCATCGTAAACACGTTGCTCAGCCCCGGCTTGATGCCGGGAATCGCCGTCAGCGGCGGAAGCTGCGCCTCAATCACAAACACAACCAGTCCGGCGGCTGTTAAAAGCGCCGTCCTTGTCAGCAGCTTGAGCTTTTTCATGGCACGCTCCTTCCGCCCGCAACCGCGTCCGCGCCGTCCGTCCGCGCGTCGTCCGTCAGCCGGATGACAAGCTTGTTCGGAAGACAGATGATCGGCCCTTCACCCGGTGTCAGGAATCCGTGCGCCACGCACAGCCGGTCCGGGCAGCCGGCGTCTATCACGCGAATGCCGTCTTGCGAGACCTCGACGGTATTGCCGCCCACCGGGCCGTCAATCTGAAATGTCTTTGTCTCGCCCGCATACGGAAGGGCAATAGTCTGCAGCAGCTCGCCGTCCTGATAAATTCCGGCCGTCTTGCCGCTTCCGCCCGGAACCAGATACCAGACGAGCAGCAGCCCCGCGATCAGCGCGGCAAATATAAGGGCCCAGGTTCTGTTCTTCATCGCGCGATCACCTCAAAGCCATTGTCGCTGCGAAAATCGTCCTTCAGTCCTTCGGTCACAAAAATCTGTCCGTCCTGCGTCAGAAGCACCGCCTCAAAATCGTCGCTCACGCGGTAAAGCGCCGCCGCCTTTTCAAGGCCCATCACGAAAAGCGCCGTCGACAGGCCGTCGGCCAGCACATCGTCCCGGCTCACAACCGTCACGGACGAGAGCCCGCTTCGGGCAGGCCAGCCCGTCTTCGGGTCTAAAATGTGCCAGTAGACCTCTCCGTCCTCTTCAAAATAGCGCTGATAGCCGCCCGAGGTCACAACGCTCACATCGCGCGCCGAAACGTAGCCGAAGCAGCCGTCCGTATCCGGGTCCTGCAGGCCAATGGTCCACGCAGAGCCATCCGGCTTGCTGCCAAGCAGCATAACGTTTCCGCCCAGAGACACCACTGCCGCGCGCACGCCGTTCTCTTCCAGGCACGCGCGCACAGCCGCCGCAGCAAAACCCTTGCCGATACCGCCGAGGTCCACAGCCATGCCGGACGGCAGCGTGTACGGGCTCTGCACCGCCGGAAGCTTTTCATAGCCCGTCTTCTTCAGCGCCGATTGGATTTCGCTCTCCTGCGGCACATGCGCCGCGTCTGTACCGAAGCCCCAGAGCTGCATCAAAGGATACACCGTCGGGTCATATGCGCCGTCCGTGCGCCATGCGATTTCAAGCGCGCGGGTCAGCACCTCCAGCGTTTCCGCATTTTCGCAGGCGCCCGATGCGTTGAGCTTTGCAATTTCGCTCGACGTGCGCTGCGCCGAGAGTTCTGCATCCAGTCTGGCCAGTTCTCCTCCCGCAACGCCCAGCGCCCGCTCCGCATTTTTGCCGTAGGCTGTGAGCTGCATGACGGTGTCCATGGCAAAAAGCTCTGTGGAAGCCTGCTTCGCTGCGCAGCCGCCAAACAGCAGCGCCGCGGCGAGCGCCAGCGCGCCGAACCATATGAATCTGCCCGCTCGCTTCATGCTTGCCTCCACCGGCCGCAAATGCGTCCATTTCATTCGCTCAATGTTTTTATAGCATAAATCATTTTTCTAAAAAAATCAAGTTTTCTTTTGAAAATTACAGAAAAATACCTGAAATTTCGTCTAAATTATTGGTATTTTTGTATCGATATAGTTTTCCTTATATCTTATATCAAAAATAATATGATATATTCTCTCTTGCACCGCATATTAAAAATGATATGATGTTTTTTCGAGATAATGCTTGACATTTCGCCCGCGGGCGCTATAATAATGCCAACGTCACAGATACACATGCTGTTGATGCGCGCACACAACTGCATACCGTCTTATGATCTTTTTCAGGACAGCGTACCGCCGAACTGAGAAAGGGAGGAATCTCTGGAGAACTCATTGAATTGGGTGCCGAAGGTGCAAGGCGCAAGCCGAATCTCTCAGGCAAACGGACAGAGTACCGTGTGGGTGTTCCCGCGCGATACGCCATGAGGAAACCGGAGTGTCGGTTTGCTCATATTTTTTTGTCTTCAAGAGGTATCGTCATGGAACACATTCTGAATCAGAGCATCGATTACATCCGCCAGTTTGACCCCGAAATTGCCGCGCTCATCTCGCGCGAGGAGCAGCGCCAGAAGCAGAACATTGAGCTGATCGCTTCGGAAAATATCGCTTCGCCCGCCGTGATTGCGGCCATGGGCAGCGTGCTGACCAATAAATACGCCGAAGGTTATCCCGGCCACCGCTACTATGGCGGCTGCGAATATGTAGACGTTCTCGAACAGCTGGCTATCGACCGGGCCAAGCAGCTTTTCGGCGCGGAATATGCAAATGTTCAGCCGCACTCCGGCTCGCAGGCGAACCTCGCCGTCTATGCCGCGCTGCTGCAGCCGGGCGACACGCTGCTCGGCATGGATCTTGCCAACGGCGGCCACCTGAGCCACGGCGCAAAGGTCAATCTCTCCGGCAAGTATTATCACAGCGTCACCTACGGCGTCAGCCCGGAAACGGGCCGGATTGACTATGACGAGGTAGAAGATCTTGTCCGCAAATACCAACCCAAGCTTGTCGTCGCCGGCGCCTCGGCCTATCCCAGAAGCATCGATTTCAAGGCCTTCGCCGACATCGCGCACCGCCACGGCGCCTATCTCATGGTCGATATGGCGCACATTGCGGGTCTCGTGGCCGGCGGCACGCATATGTCCCCCGTTCCCTACGCAGACGTCGTCACCTCCACCACACACAAGACCCTCCGCGGCCCGCGCGGCGGTCTGATTCTCGCAAAAGAAGAGTTCGGCAAAAAGCTCAACAGCGCCGTCTTTCCCGGCTGCCAGGGCGGCCCGCTGATGCACGTCATCGCCGCCAAAGCCATCTGCTTCAAAGAAGCGCTCGATCCCTCGTTCAAGCTCTATGCGCAGAACATCGTCTCCAACGCCAAGGCGCTGGCGGACGCGCTCATGGCGCGCGGCTTTGATCTTGTCTCCGGCGGCACGGATAACCATCTGATGCTTGTCGACCTCAGAAGCCACAACATCACCGGCAAGGAGCTGCAGGACCGTCTGGACGAGGTGCACATCACGCTCAACAAGAACGCCATCCCGAACGACCCGCAGAAGCCCGCATTCACCAGCGGCGTGCGCATCGGCACGCCCGCGGCCACCACACGCGGTTTTACCCCGGAGGAAATGCCTGCAATCGCCCAGTGCATCAAAGACGCGGCGACCGACTTTGAAGGCACGCGCCAGAAGGTGCTCGACACCGTGGCAGAGCTTGTCAAGCGTCACCCGATTTATGAATAAGCCTTCAAAATAACAGCGGCGGC
>CAKUCT010000170.1 GCA_934643765.1 uncultured Oscillospiraceae bacterium | reverse complement strand
AAGAGCAGGTCCGGCGCCTTCCCGTCACCGAGCAGGGAAGGCTCGTGGGGCTGGTGACGCTGGCCGATCTGAGCCGGCGCGACGAGTATGCCGCCGAGGCGGGGGAGTGTCTGGGAGAAATTTGCGCGGCGGTACATCACCTGGACTGAGATCATCTGAAAACCTGCAAAAAAGACCATAATTTTATGATAAAAATGCAAAATAGTGTTTGACAAAGGAAACGGTGGATGCTATAATTTGTAGGCCGCATCAAAGAGGCTGAAGTTGGACATGCGTCCACGCCTTCCGAGCGAGTCTACAAAAAAGGTAGGTGCAAATGACTATGCAGGCTATTATCGTTACTGGCGGTAAGCAGTACAACGTCAAAGAGGGCGATGTGATCTACATCGAGAAGCTCGCGGCGGAGGCTGAGACAACCGTGACTTTCGATCAGGTTCTGGCAGTTGTCGATGGTGAGAACTCCAAGTTCGGTACTCCCGTTGTCGACGGCGCTAAGGTCGAGGCGAAGGTTCTGAAGAATGGTAAGGGCAAGAAGATTCGCGTCTTCAAGTACCGTCCGAAGAAGGACTCCAAGTCCCTCCAGGGCCACAGACAGCCTTATACCAAGGTGCAGATTGAAAAGATCGCTCTGTAAGTTATGACCAGAGTCGAGTTTTTCGATCAGGACGGCAGAATCACAGGATTCAGCTGTTCGGGCCACAGCGGCTATGCAGAAGAGGGCAGCGACATTGTGTGCGCGGCCGTCTCCACAGCTGTAAAGCTCGCGGAATGCACAATCAATGATGTGCTCGGCGAGCGCGCAAAAACCAGGGTAAAGGAAGACGAGGCCCGTATTACCCTGACCCTTCCCGCGGCATGTGAAAACGAAGACGCAGTTCAGGCGGTTCTGACCGGTATGATGCTGACGCTTTGTTCTCTGCGGGATGATTATCCTGATTATATCGAAGTTTTGGAGGTGTCACAAGATGCTTAAGATGAGTTTCCAGTTCTTCGCGCACAAGAAAGGCGGCGGCTCGACCAAGAACGGTCGTGACTCCGAGTCCAAGCGCCTCGGCGCAAAGCGCGCAGACGGTCAGTTCGTTCTGGCTGGCAACATTCTCGTTCGCCAGAGAGGCACGCACATCCATCCGGGCAACAACGTCGGTATCGGCAAGGACGATACGCTGTTCGCTCTGATTGACGGTAAGGTCAAGTTCGAGCGCCTGGGCAAGGATCGCAAGATGTGCTCTGTGTACGCAGAACAGTAATTTGCAGCAAACCCCCGAACGCCTCTCTGCGTTCGGGGGAATTTTTTCAAGAAGACGCGGGGCGCCTTCTTGAAAAAGAATTGCACCGTGACTGCGCGCAAGCTTTTCACGCTTTGCGCGAAAAGCTCACACTTGCACGGTGAGCAGTATCGTTCCGGTCGGCGAAGCCGCCGGATACGATAGATCGACATTTTATTTCGCGTCCGCGGACGCGAAACTCTGCGAGGCTGATTCTCAAGGCCAGACTCCCTGAAATAAGGAGGTAAGCAATGTTTATTGATAAAACAAAAATTTACGTGAAAGCGGGAAACGGCGGCAACGGCGCCATTGCCTTCCATCGGGAAAAATATGTGGCGGCAGGCGGCCCGGACGGCGGAGACGGCGGCAACGGCGGCTCGATTGTGCTGCGGGTGGATGACAATCTGTCAACGCTGATGGACTTCCGCTACAAGCGCAAATATACCGCGCCGAACGGGCAGGACGGCCAGGGCGGCCGGTGCAAGGGAAAGCGCGGTGAGGATCTCGTCATCCGTGTGCCGCGCGGCACGGTTGTCCGCGACAGCGAGACAAACGAGGTTATCAAGGATATGTCCGACTCGGAGGATTATATCCTCTGCAAGGGCGGCCGCGGCGGCTGGGGCAACCAGCATTTCGCCACGCCGACGCGCCAGGTACCGCGCTTTGCAAAGGCAGGACTGCCCGGCGAAGAGCACGAGGTCATCCTGGAGCTGAAGCTCTTGGCGGATGTGGGTCTGGTCGGCTTCCCGAACGTCGGCAAATCGACGCTTCTGTCGGTGACATCGAACGCACACCCGAAGATTGCAAACTACCATTTCACAACGCTCTATCCGAATCTGGGCGTGATCTATGTCGCTGATGGCGTGTCGTTCGTCATGGCGGACATTCCGGGCATCATTGAGGGTGCGGCGGATGGTGTTGGCCTTGGCCACGACTTCTTGCGCCACATCGACCGATGCCGTCTGCTGGTGCACATCGTGGACGTTTCGGGCAGTGAGGACCGCGATCCGGTTGACGATTTTGAAAAGATCAACGAAGAGCTCCGGCAGTACTCGCCGGACCTTGCGGCAAGGCCCATGATCGTCGCTGCCAACAAGGCGGATCTTCTGCCGCCGGACAGTGACAATCTCAAACGCTTGAAGGCCCATGTGCAGGCGCAGGGGTATGAGTTCTATGTGATCTCTGCCGCGACGACAAAGGGCACCAAGGAGCTCATGCGCACCATCGCCGGTAAGCTGGCAAATCTTCCGCCTGTGACGGTCTACGAGCCGGAGTACGTCAAGCCTCTGGCTGAGGCGGGCGATGCGAAGGAACTCAATATCCAGCAGTACGACGATGTGTGGGTCGTCTCCGGGCCGTGGATTATGAAGCTGATGAACGACATTAACTTTGATGACTATGAGTCACGGATGTATTTTGACCGGCAGCTGAGAAAGTCAGGCCTGTTTGAGCGTCTGGAAGAGATGGGCATTCAGGACGGCGATACGGTCAGCATTTTTGATTTTGAGTTTGAATACACGAAATAATCCCGGAAGCACCACAAAGCCCCGCAGCAGATCGCTGCGGGGCTTCGTGGTTTGAAAAAGAAAAAGAGAAAAGAAAGAGGAAAACTGGATTTCCTAAATCTTAGGATACGCTACAATCATGTCCGAACTATGAACGAGATTCGAAAGAATTGTGAACAATCCGAACAATCTGAAAAAATCAGGAAATGCGCAGCATGACCCCGGAATGGACAGAGAAAAGGCCCGACATTTGTCGGGCCTTTTGACACGGTTCGGAGAAGTTCGGACAGCGTCTTACTTCATGGAGCGCTCGTAAGCCTCGATCATTTTCTTGAACGTGTGACCCGTACGACTTCTGAGATTGGAAAGGTACTTGTCCGTCGTTTCACCAGTAAATATCTTGATTTGCAGGTGCATGGTGTTTTCATCCTCCATCGTGGCGTAGATTTTGTCGATATACTTGTCCACGAAGTCCTTGTTGATGACCCCGCAGGCGGCGTCGCGCTCGGCTGCCTGTAAGACATTGCGGATGGTGTCCATGTGCTTTTTGAAGTCACTTGCGGAGTCGCGCTGCTCACACAGTTCTTGTAGCGTCTCCTGCGCCTGTTCAATTTCCGCGGTGCACTGTTTATTCATAGAGAAGAAGTCATGGTCGCTCAGGTTGCCCGTTGCGGCAAGCTGGAGCAGCTTCTGCTTCTTCTTCTCGCCAAGCTCAATGATCTGCTCCTGTTCCTCGATTTTCTTAGACAAACTGCCATCCGTGTGAATCTCGCGGTACAGCTCCATGTAGCGGTCAATCATCGCTTTTGCGTCTGCGCCCGTGTCGCGCAGGACCTCCAACAGCACCGGCTTTATCTCACTCTCGTAAATCGCAAACGACGGACACGAGTCGCTGCCGTTTTTGATTTTTCCCGAGCAGACCCACTTGCTGTTCTTTTGCCCGGAGCGGTCCACGGTGTCGCGCCGGTAATAGGCCGCGCCGCAGTGCGTGCAGAAGAGCTTCCCGGTCAAGAGATTGGCATGATTGCTGATGCCCTGTCGCGCTTTTACGTCCTCGCTGCGCTTTTTCAGAACGGCGTTTGCCGTGTCCCAGACTTCCTCGCTCACGATGGCCGGCACAATTTCGCCCGTCTCGTCCTTGAACATGACCCATTCCTCCGGCGGGAGGAATTTCTGCTTTTTCGTGAACATGTCCACGACCTTGACCTTGTTGCCGACGTAATAGCCCTTGTATTTGGGGTTGGAAATCAGGTTGGACATGGTGGTGTGGGCGATTTTCTTGCCGTTGTGATTGCGGTAGCCTTTTTCCCAGAACAGCGTTTCCAGCTGCTTCATGGAGTATTCGCCGCTCGCGTAGCGTTCAAACAGTTCCCGCACCATCGGCGCTTCCGTTTCGTCAATGACCAGCTTTCCATTCGCTTTTGTATAGCCGAAGATGCGGCTGTTG
>CAKUCT010000169.1 GCA_934643765.1 uncultured Oscillospiraceae bacterium | reverse complement strand
AGCTCGCGGCATTTGCAGACCTAGGGACCCTCAGCCGCGTCGCGGAAGCGTTTCATATCTCTACGCCGTCCGTGACCCGCGCCATGCAGCATCTGGAAGAGAGCTTTGGCGTGGCGCGAAGCCCTTTATGCAGGAAAATCTGTTTGTCTGTGTGCCGCCGGAGCATGCGCTTGCAAAACGTGATTGCCTGCGCTTTGCAGATATCAACGGCTTTAATTTCCTGCTGCGCACAGAGCTTGGCTTCTGGGACACACTTTGCCGTGAAAAAATGCCGGCGTCCAAATTTCTGGTGCAGACGGACAGTTCGGTGTTTGACGAGCTGGTCCGGGCGTCCACGCTCCCGTGCTTCACCACGGACTATGGCCAGCTGCGCTTTGGCTATCCGGGGCGTGTCAACATTCCGCTGGATGAAAAAGAAGCCCATGTCACATTCTATCTTGCAAAAAAATAGCAGACGGCAGAGCGGGACGTGTGTCCGCTCTGCCGTTTTGCAGGTTTATAAGAATCTATAAAAATCTATAAAAATCTGCCGGTGATGCTGTTCTTGTTTTCATGAATTTCCCGCGGCGTTCCGCAGGCTACGATCCGCCCGCCATCTTCGCCGCCGCCGGGGCCCATGTCAATGATGAAGTCCGCATTGCGGATGACGTCCAAGTCGTGCTCGATGACGACGACCGTCGCCCCGCTTGTCAGCAGCGCCTGAAAAACGCCGAGCAGCACCCGCACATCCAGCGGGTGCAGACCGATGGACGGTTCATCGAACACAAATACGGAGTCTGTCTGCGTTTTGCCGATCTCGCTTGCAAGCTTCAGCCGCTGCGCTTCGCCGCCGGACAGACTCGGCGTCTCCTCGCCAAGCGTCAGATAGCCAAGACCGAGCTGTTTTAAAATGCCGAGCTTCTGGCTGACGGCCTTCGTGTCCCGGCAGAAGTCTATGGCCGTATTGACGTCCATGTCCATGAGCTCGGGAAGCGAGGCGCACTGGCCTTCTTTGTTTGTGCGCTTTATCTCATACGCCGCCCGCGCGTAGCGCGAGCCGCGGCAGTCCGGGCAGGGGATGTTCACATCCGGCAGAAACTGCACATCCAGGCTCACAACGCCCGTTCCGTCGCAGCCGGGGCAGCGGAGCGAGCCGGTGTTATAGGAAAAGTCGCTTGCCTTATAACCTTTTTCCTTTGCGTCAGCAGATTTTGCATACAGCTTTCGCAGCTCGTCGTGCACGCCCGCGTAGGTGGCGACCGTCGAGCGGACATTGATGCCGATGGGCGTGGCATCGATGAGCTTGACATGCGCAATGCCCTCGGCGTCAAGTGCGCGGATATGCGTGGGAAGCGCGCTTCCCTTGATTTTCGCGTCCAATGCGGGGACAAGGCTTTCGAGCACCATCGTGGTCTTGCCGGAGCCGGACACGCCGGTCACAACCGTGAGCCGGCCCTTGGGAATATCCACCTCCAGGGGCTTGACGGTATGGATTTGCGCGGTAGACAGATGGATGCGCCCGTTTGCAAACAGATCTTCCTTTGCCGCGCATGTGCGCAGCTTTGTTTCGGCCCGGCCGGAGAGGAAGGGGCCGATCTGCGAAGCCGGATTTTCTTCTATTGCGGGAATTGTTCCATCGGCGATCACATGGCCGCCCTTGGCGCCCGCCTCGGGGCCCATTTCCACAATCCAATCGGCTTCTTTTAAAATCTGTGTGTCGTGGTCAACGAGAATCACGGAGTTGCCGTCGGCCACCAGATCGTGCATGACGCCGGTCAGACCCACGATGTTCGACGGATGCAGGCCGATGGACGGCTCGTCGAGCACATAGAGAACGCCCGTCGTGCGGTTGCGCACAGCTCTGGCCAGCTGCATGCGCTGGCGCTCTCCGGTGGAGAGGGTGGACGATGCGCGGTCGAGCGTCAGATAGCCAAGGCCCAGGTCGATGAGACGCTTTGCCGTGCTCTGGAACGCCTCGCAGATGCTTTTGGCCATCGGGCGCATTTCCGCCGGCAGGCTTTCCGGTACGCCCCGCGCCCAGGAAATCAGATCGGATAGCGTCATCTTGCAGGCACCATCCAGAGAAATGCCCCGCAGCTTCGGCGCTCTTGCGGCGGCGGATAACCGCGTGCCATGGCACGCCGGGCAAATATCCTCTTTCAAAAACTTTTCTACACGCTTCATGCCCTTTTCATCCTTGACTTTTGAGAGCGCATTTTCCACGGTGTAGACGGCGTTGAAGTAGGTGAAATCCAGCTCGCCCGCCTGGTTGGAATTTTTATTGTGATAGAAAATGTGCCGTTTCTCCGCCGGGCCATGGAACACGATGTCCTTTTCCTGCTGCGTTAAATCACGGAACGGCACGTTGGTCCGCACGCCCATCTCGCGGCAGATGTCTGTCATCAAGGACCACATCAGACTGTTCCACGGCGCGACGGCCCCCTCGTCGATGGTAAGCCGATCGTCCGGCACCAGCGTATCAAGATCTACGGTGCGGATGATGCCGGTGCCGCTGCATTTTTGGCAGGCACCTTGGGAGTTGAACGCCAGCTCCTCAGCAGAGGGAGCATAAAAATGCGCGCCGCACTCCGGACAAACGAGTTCTTTTCCTGCGGCGACAGCCAAAGACGGCGCAAGTTCATGCCCGTTCGGGCAGCGGTGGCTTGCCAAGCGCGAGAACATCAGCCGCAGGCTGTTGAGAAGTTCCGTGCCCGTGCCGAAGGTACTGCGGATACCCGGAACGCCGGGACGCTGATGCAGCGCCAGCGCGGCGGGGACATACAGCACTTCGTCCACGCTGGCCTTCGATGCCTGCGTCATTCTTCGGCGGGTGTAGGTGGAAAGGGCTTCGAGGTAGCGGCGCGAGCCCTCAGCGTACAGAACGCCGAGCGCCAGCGAGGATTTCCCGGAGCCTGACACGCCCGCGATGCCGACAATTTTACCCAGCGGAATATCGACGTCTATATTTTTCAGGTTGTGGACCTTCGCTCCACGAATCAGCATTTTATCGATCATAACGTATCGTCCTTCGGTTGTTCTGTAATGTGTTTTGCGCCGCGCGCCCGTTATGGGAAGGTGCGCGGCGGTTGGATAATTTTATTGTATCACAGCGCGCAAGAGGCGAAATAATCTCAGCATAAATGGAAAATATTTTGTAGAATCTTGAAGAATATAACATTTTTCCATATAATGTTTATGCGCGTCTTTTGAAAATCTGGTTTGTAAAAAAGATTATTTGGAGGGGAATGAAATGACGTTAAGAGAGCAGCTGCTTTCAGAGCTTCGTCAGCAGGACAAAGCAGCGCAGGAAGAAATTCAGAAGCTGGAGGAAGACATTCGCGCGGAAGCATTTCTAAAGACGACAATCACCGGCGGTGCATTCTCTGGCACGGCAAGAAGTGCCTGCCAGAACAGGATGCAGGCGGCATCGGCGAAAAAGGAGCGCGTGAAGCAGCAAAATGCATGGGTCAGCGAAATGCTGTCCAAGTACAGATGATTTCGGGGGGTGACGAATATCGTGCCGAAGGTCAGCGTGGAGGAAGATTATGTATGCCGAAGCTTCGTCATCGCAAAGAGCAAAAAGAAATACCGCTTTGATGTTCTTTCGGAAGCAGAGGACTTCGGCCATATAATTGAGGTTGAGGATGTCTTCAGCTGCAGCTATGATAAGAATCTACACGCGCAGAATATTAAGAGCAAGTTTATAGCGTATCAGTCGCCACTGAACCGCGTAAGGAGTGAATCCTTCAAAGAATCCGTTGATGAGCTGGTGCGTCTGCATGCAGAGCAGCCGGACGAATTTGAAAAGGACAGCACAGACCTGATTTCCATGGTCAGCCGAGCGACTGCATCAGCGAGAAATCAATACCTTGAGCAGATCAAAAGCGCGCTGCAGAAGATCGATAATCATAAATTTGAAGATATCATCGGAGAGCTTTTTATAAAGAACGGCTACACCTTGACTGATAACAACTGGTATGACGGCGAAGGCGGCGATGTAGATCTGGTCTTCGAATGCTTTAACCGGAACACACTGATGTATAACATCTATGAAATCTGCGATGTGAAGATGCCGCATATTTATGTTCAGGCAAAAAAGAAGACCGGTAAAGACACGGGCGATATCGTAGGTGTAGATCAGCTTGTGAAGATGGAAGAGCGTATCCCGGAAAAAAATGCGATTCTGATGGTCATTAATTTGACGGACGAGTTTTCCGAAGAAGCAAAGGCAAAGGCCGATGA
>CAKUCT010000168.1 GCA_934643765.1 uncultured Oscillospiraceae bacterium | reverse complement strand
GTCATCAACCGCATCATTGAGCAGTCCAAGCCCGGCGGCGTGAAGCGGCTGCAGGACGCGATTATGAAAGAGACACTCATTCCGCTGACGGCTGTGATGTGCAAGTCTGCGGGCATTACGGCCGACCGGATTCTAAGAGCGGCCGTGGCCTCCAACACGACGATGAACCATCTGCTGCTCGGCGTGGACGCGGACCCCGTCCGCATGGAGCCGTACATTCCGACGTTTTTCCAGTGGCGCGGCATGGTCGCCAAGGATCTCGGCTTCGTCGCCAACCCGGACGCCGAGGTGCTGGTTGCGCCGAACATCGGCTCGTATGTCGGCGGCGATATTACCGCGGGCACGTTTGCAACGCTGATCTGGAACAAGGATGAGTTCTCGCTCTTCATTGACCTTGGCACCAACGGCGAGCTGGTCTTCGGCAACCGCGACTTTATGATGTCGTGCGCCTGCTCGGCCGGTCCTGCGTTTGAGGGCGGCGATATCTCCTGCGGTATGCGCGCGACCGACGGTGCGGTGGAAGCGGTTTCGATTGATAAGGATACGATGGAGCCGGCGCTCAAGATTGTCGGCGACGCGGGCCAGAAGCCCGTCGGTATCTGCGGCTCGGGCATCATCGACGTGATTGCCGAGCTCTACCGCACCTCCATCATCTCCTCCAAGGGCAAGTTCGTCCGCGACGGCGGCCGTGTGGCGCATGACGAACACGGCATGGGCCGGTATATCCTGGCCCGCCCGGAAGAGAGCGAAACCGGCCGCGAAATTTCAATCACCGAGGTTGACATCGATTCGTTCATCCGCGCCAAGGGCGCGATCTTCTCGGCCATCAACATTATGCTCTCGAGCCTGGACATGGACGTGTCGGTTCTGGAGCATGTGTATGTCGCGGGCGGCATCGGCTCCGGCATCAACATGGAAAACGCCGTTCGCATCGGTATGCTGCCGGACATTGACCGGAGTCTGTTTGAGTATCTCGGCAACACGTCGCTGGCAGGCGCCTATGCGATGGTGCGTTCGGAAAACGCGAACCAGAAGGTAGACGAGATTGCGTCCAACATGACCTATATGGAGCTTTCGACAAACCCGCGGTATATGGATGAGTTCGTAGCGGCGTGCTTCCTGCCGCATACCAATCAGGAACTCTTCCCGTCGAGCGTACAGGAGTGAGAATATGGCAGAGCTGAACAACAAAGAGGTACAGAACAACAAGGAAGAGGTTCCGTTTGCCCACTATGAGGCGCTGTTCCGGAATTTGGACCCGCAGGAGGCCGTATCGCGCTGCGGCGCAGCGTTTGACGCAGGCGTGTTTACAGTGACGCTGCTTGGAGACACCTATCACATTTCCTGGCCGGAATATGCGATTTCATCCGAGAATCCGAAAGCCTTTGCGCTGAAGAATCTTCCGGCGCAGACGTTTCTGCTGCGCTTTTTGCTCGAGGGCAAGCGGGCGCAGTCCTGGCTGAGCTTCAAAACCTTCCGCGAGATGCCGTGGGGTGAGCTGTATATCAGCCCCTACACCGGGCGGGTTCTGACCCGGGCGGCGTTCACGTTCGGCACGCGCGTGGAAAAGTTTGCCGCGGCCTGCGAGCAGATGGGCGCGGCGCGTGTGGAGCACGGCGACGCGGGATATGAATTTGAGTTTTTGCCGGGCTATCGGATGCAGATCATGGTCTACGCCGGGGACGATGAGTTCCCGCCCAGCAGCCAGGTGCTGTATTCTGACAATTTTGAGAGCGGATTTTCCGCAGAAGACCGCGTAGTCGCGGGCGATATCCTGATTTCCAGCATCAAAAACAACATGTAAGGAGCAACCTATGAGCTTTACCTATCGCGGCCTGAAGGCCGATTATGAAAAACTGCACGTAACAGATAAGGAAGTTGATCAGCAGATGCTTCGGCTGCAGCAGAACTCGCCGCGCATCATCCCTGTCACCGACCGCCCCGCCCAGATGGGAGACGAGGTGGTTCTGGACTATGCGGGCTTCTGCGGCGGCGTGCAGTTTGAAGGCGGCACGGCGCAGAAGCAGACGTTGGTGCTTGGCAGCAATATGTTCATCCCCGGCTTTGAGACGCAGCTGATCGGAAGCAAACCAGGCAGCGATGTGACGGTGCACGTCACGTTCCCGGAGCAGTACCATGCCAAGGAGCTGGCCGGAAAGGAAGCGGAGTTCCGCTGCCATATCCACGAAATCCGGCTGAAGTCCAACTATGAACTCGATGAGACGTTTGCCCGCGAGGTCGGCGGCTGCGCGTCGCTGGAGGAAATGAAGCAGAAGCTGCACGAGAGCCTGCAGGCGTACTATGACGAGCGCTCGGAAATGGAGCTGCAGGACAAGCTCCTGCGCCAGGCTTCGGCGACGCTTGAATATACGCCGGGCAAGGAAGAGCTTGACGCTGCCGTGGAAGAGCAGATGCAGACGCTGCAGGCGCAGCTGGCGCAGAAGGGCCTGGACCTGAAGGCTTACTGCCAGTTTACGGGTTCGACGCCCGAGTCGCTGCGCGAGGACGCAAAGCCCGAGGCCGAGGCGAACCTTCGTATCGGCAAGACGGTTGAGCAGATTGCGGCGCTGGAGAAGCTGGAGGCGACGCAGGAGGATCTGGCTGAGGCGTGCCAGCAGGTCTGCCGCCAGAATCATCTGACGATGAAGGAGCTCGAGCCGTATTATGACGCGGCATTTGAGCAGATGCTGATCCGCAGCATTCTGCTGCGCAAGACGGCGCAGCTGGTGCGCGGGGCGGCGGAGGTAAACGTTGTCGAAAAACAGATGTGATATTGCACAAAAACGGCCGTAGTTTTTCTACGGCCGTTTCTTATATCTTACGTTTCTGTGCTTGACTTCCGCTGACGGCGGTGTTAAACTTATCTCGCAACCGATAAAGTTTTATCGATTGAGGCGCCGAACCACGTGGATTTTGGAAGCGCGGCGTCAAGAAATTTATATGCCTTCAGGGGTTAGTTAAGACCCTGGAGGAAGCTCTTTAAGGAGGAGTACACCTATGGCAATCGAATTCAAAGATGGCAAGTACGTAGATCCGCAGACCGGTCGCGTTACGCTCGACCCGACAGTCTATAAGGATTGGCAGATCGCGGAAGAAGCAGAAAAGGCGCTTCCCCCCGTCGATTATTTCCGGGAAAAGCTCGGACTTCTGCCGGAAGAAATCATTCCCTACGGCAAGACCCCGAAGATTGACTTTATCAAGGTTATGAACCGTCTGAAGGATAAGCCCGACGGCAAGTTCATCGAAGTCACCGCCATCACGCCGACCCCCTTCGGCGAAGGCAAGTCTACCGTCTCCCTGGGCCTGATCGAAGGTCTTGGCAAGCTCGGCAAGAATGTTGGCGGCGCTCTGCGTCAGCCCTCCGGTGGCCCGACGATGAACGTCAAGGGCACGGCAGCCGGCGGCGGCAACGCGCTTCTGATGCCGATGACCGAATTCTCCCTCGGCCTGACGGGCGATATCAACGATATTATGAACGCGCACAACCTGGCGATGGTCGCCCTGAACGCGCGTATGCAGCATGAACGCAACAACAACGACGAATGGCTGGCCAGCAAGGGCCTGAAGCGTCTGGACGTCGACCCCAAGCGTGTGGAAATGGGCTGGGTCATGGACTTCTGCGCACAGGGCCTTCGCAACATCATCATTGGCATTGGCGGCCGTCTGGACGGCTACATGATGGAGTCCAAGTTCGGCATCGCGGTCGGCTCCGAGCTGATGGCCATTCTGGCTGTCGCCCGTGACCTCAAGGATTTGCGTGAGCGTATCGGCAAGATCGTTGTCGCTTACTCCCGCAGCGGCGAGCCCGTCACCTGTGAGGATCTGGAAGTTGCCGGCGCTATGACCGCCTGGATGCGCAACACCATCAACCCCACCATGTGCTACTCGGTCGAGCATCAGCCGGTCCTGGTTCACGCCGGCCCGTTCGCCAACATCGCCATCGGCCAGTCCTCCGTTATCGCTGACCGCCTGGCTCTGAAGCTGTTCGACTATCATGTCACCGAGTCCGGCTTCGCTGCCGACATCGGCTTTGAAAAGTTCTGGAACGTCAAGACCCGTCTTTCCGGCCTGACCCCGAACGTTTCCGTTCTGGTTGCGACCGTCCGCGCCCTTAAGATGCACGGCGGCGGCCCGAAGGTCACCCCGGGCGCACCGCTCGCCAAGGAGTACACCGAGGAGAACCTCGAACTGCTGGAGAAGGGCACCTGCAACCTGTTCCATCATGTGAACACCATCAAGAAGTCCGGCATCAACCCGGTCGTCTGCATCAACCG
>CAKUCT010000167.1 GCA_934643765.1 uncultured Oscillospiraceae bacterium | reverse complement strand
TTGCCGGCCGGTCTGGGGCGTTGTCTGCAAGGCAGCGGACGAAGGCTTGCTGACGCAAGCCGAGGACAATAACACAGCAGACGACGGCTTAGTCCGACCCGCAAGCGCGTGTGCCCTTGTCAACTGACGCTTATCTTACCAGAACGGACAAAAGAATGCAAATTCAACTTATTTCCGCCAGACTTTCACACTATCTTCCTTTCCGAAAACTTTGCTCTGAGAGGTTCTACGACAGCCAAAAGCGTCCAGGCTGCATTGCAGCCTGGACGCTTTTACTTTGATGTTATTTGACGAGATAACCGCCGTCGACCGGGATGACGGCGCCGCCGAGATAGTCACTGGCGTGCGAGGCGAGGAACAGGCACGGGCCCTTCATATCATCTCCGGTGCCCCAGCGGCCGATCGGAATACGGTTGGTGATTTCCTTGTCACGGGGGTTATCCGGACGGTGCAGCGCAGCGCACATATCGGTTGCCATGTAGCCGGGAGCCAGGCAGTTGACGTTGATACCGCGAGAGATCCAGTCGTTGCTCATTTCCTTGGCCATCTGCGTCAGGCCGCCTTTGGCCGCGGCATAGGCCGGGGTGATCTGGCCGCCGAAGAAGGCCGCCATGGACGAGACGAGGATCATCTTGCCGTAGCCCTTCGGGAGCATCAGGCGCGCGGCCTGCTGGCAGAGAATGAATACGGCGTTGAGGTTGACGTTGATTACATCGTCCCAGTCCTGCATGGGGAAGTCCTCTGCCGTGCAGCGGCGCTGGATGCCGTGCGAGACGACCAGAATGTCCAGATCGCCGCCAAGCTTTTCCACGCACTCGTCAAAGCAGCGGAAGACCTCTTCACGCTGATAGAAGCTGGCCTGTACGCCGTGGCAGCGGAAGCCGCGCTTGCAGAAATCCTCAGCGACGCTGAAGACCTTTTCGCTGGTGCCGACGATGCAGACCTCGCAGCCCGCTTCCATCAGACCCTCGGCCATGCCATAGCCAAGACCGCGCGTGCCGCCGGTTACAATCGCTTTTTTGCCGGCAATATCAAACAGTGTATGCATGTTCAGTTCCTCCAGATCGATAGTTTTCGTTGACAAACAAGAGTGCGCCACGACCGGATCCCCGGCTCCCTGGAAGAGTCGGAGATCCGACGCGGCAATTCGGCGCAGGGGAAATAAGCGGTGTTATTTTTCCAGTACGCTCGGGTTTACAATGTTGTGCGGCCGGCCGCCGGACAAAATGGTGGTCAGTCCCTCCAGCGCCTCGTGGGCCATGGCGATGCGCGAACGCATAGTTAAGCTGGCCGCGTGCGGGGTGAGCGTGACGTTTTCCAGCTCCAGAAGGCCGGGGTAGACATGGGGCTCAGATTCAAAGACATCGAGTCCCGCGCCCTTGATGACGCCGGTGCGCAGCGCTTCGCAGAGCGCGGTTTCGTCGACGAGCTTGCCTCTTGCCGTGTTGACAAAGTAGGCGGTCGGCTTCATCTTGCGGAAGGTTTCGGCGTTGAACATATGGTGGTTTTCCGGGAAGTAGGGCGCGTGCAGCGAGACGACGTCGGCCGTTTTCAGAAGCTCGTCAAACGGCAGGAACGTGACATCGAATTCCTTTTCAATCTCCTCGCTGGCGCGGTACTGATCGAAGTAGACCACGCGCATGCCCATGCCCTGGGCCTTGCGGCAGACACGCTTGCCGATGCGGCCGAAGCCGACGATGCCGAGCGTGCTTCCCTCGATCATCGTATTGACGTCGGAGAACAGGGGAGAGATCCACTCGCCGCGGCGAACCTGCTTGTCGTAGCGGGCAACGCCGCGCATGGTGCTGAAGATCAGCGTAGCGCCAAGCTCCGCGGTGGCCTCCGTGACGGAGGTGGGGGTGTTGAGAATCGGAAGGCCGCGTTCGGTTGCGTACTTCCAGTCGATCTTATCATAGCCCACGCCGTAGTTGGCGATGGCCTTGATGCCGTTTTCAACGGCGGCGTCGATCACCGGACGGTCGGCAATAATATCGACATCCAGATAGCCGTCGTATTCCGGGAGCATCTGCAGAATCTGCTCGTAGGTGAAGGCGTTCTCCGGCTGCTCGGGCATGGTGAAATCAAAACGGTCAATGTAAGGCTCGATGCACGCGTGCGGGAGGTGCTTGGCAATCAGAATTTTCTGCTTCATGCGGCGCACACTCCTTTCTTACAGCTGCTCGGCAGCCTTGCGGACATCGCCGCAGGTTCCGGACCAGTAAGCCTTGAGGATGCGGAACTCATCGCCAATGCAGAAGTGGCGCACGCCAAGACCCTTGTAATATTCGGCCTTTTCCAGCGTGTCGCACTCGCAGCGGGGCGCGACGCCGTGCTCAAGCGCGACGCGGATGACGTACTCTTCGATTTCCTGCAGCTCCTGCTTGTGATCGCCAGCGTTCCAGCCGCAGCTCATGCTGTAGTCGGACGGGCCGAACTGAATCATATCGACGCCGGGGATGGCGCAGATTTCCTTGATATTGTCGACGGCCTCTTTCTTTTCGATCATGAAGGCCTTGACCAGATTGCGCACCATTTGGGCGTAATCCATCTGGCTGATATAGCCCGAATAGCCGATCCAGCGGCTGTTGGGGTAGCCGAAGCGGCCCTCGCCCAGGCAGTCCGGGGACAGGCGGAAGATCGTCTCGTGAACCTCCTCCGGCGTTTTATGGTCGCAGAACAAGATGCCCTGGAAGCCGGCGGCTGCCGCGCGCTGGGCGACGTAGAAGCGGTTCTGAAGGTCGACCTTGATGATAGAGCCGATGCCGTGAAGCTCTGCGGCGCGCACAAAGTTCTCCAGATCCTGCAAAGAGAAGCTGGAATACTCTGCAAGGAACTCAACGTAGTCAAAGTTGCGCGTTGTGGCCATGGCCTCGACCGCGGCGGGGCTTGTGCTCCAAAGGCGGGTGGCAACGGTGGGCTTTCCGGAAAGAAGCCGGCTGCGGATCAGATTCTCAGGAACAGACATGAGCGTATCCTCCTACAAGCGTGATATTTGGTTGATTTTCGGTGCAGTGTGTGGTAACTGCCGGGTACATTACTAGCATAAAATTTTGCCGGGAAAAGTCAATACACAGGCTTGGCCTATATATTGCGTATATTGCTTTGGAGCAAGATTCGCATTGACATTGCGCATGGAGGCTGATAAAGTGAAACCGGAGGTTGGGAGATGAAAAGTTTTGAATTTGTATCAAAAAACTCCGTCTACATCGGCGATTATAACAGCACATTGCACAGCCATCAGAACGAACCGACCGGCTGCCTGCATTATCACGATTTTTATGAACTGATTGTTTATCTGGGCCAGCCGGGAACTTTTGTCATCGGTGAAAGCGTCTATCCGATCTATTACGGCGACATTGTGCCGGTGGATATGTTTCTGCCACATATGCTGATTCCGGACCCGTCGGACCGGTACGAGAGCTTTTCTGCGCAGGTGGACCCCGAGCTTCTCATCGCCTTCAGCACGCCGACAGCCAACCTTCTGGACATTTTCAAGCAGGGCGCGCAGGAACCGATTCATCACATCGGCCAGCGTGAATTTTACAAATATCAGCGGTTGATGGATGAGTACCGGGCAATCCGGCTGGAAAAAGGGCAGGAGATTTTGATCAAAGCCATCATTCACCAGCTCATGGCCTACGCCTACAACGACTGTTACTCCGGCGAACGCAGCGACGAGGCGCACTCGCAGCAGCTGGCGATTGTGACAAAGCTCATCCACTGCATCAACGCGCACCTGACGCAGAAGCTGACGCTGGAGGATCTGGCCGAGGAAGTCAATTACAGCACGTATTATATCTGCCACCTTTTTAAGCGCGTGACCGGGCGCAGCATCAGCAGCTACATCCTGGAAAAGCGGGTGGAGAAGGTGACGGGGCTGCTGGCCGCCGGAACACCGGCGCAGAAGTCGGCGGAGCTGGCCGGCTTCAACAATTACAGCCATTTTTACCGCAGCTTCTGCCGCATTATGGGCTGCAGCCCGACGGAATATGCCGCTAGGCTGCGCCGGAATGATGCAGGTGCTTTGGATGCCGAAACGATACAGCCGGGTGGAAGCACGGAAGTAAATTGACAAACGCCAATGACGATTTGTCCGGAAATTTCCGATTAAATGTCCTTTTCTTCGGGCAGGCCCGCGCGGCTCCAGCCGCCGTCGACGAAGAGAGTCTGGCCGGTGACGCCGCTGGCCTCATCGGAGGCGAGGAAGCAGACGGCATTGCCGATTTCCTCTGTCGTAATCAGCCGCTTCATCGGGATGACCTTCATGTTGTTGTC
>CAKUCT010000166.1 GCA_934643765.1 uncultured Oscillospiraceae bacterium | reverse complement strand
GGATGGAGAAGCTCTATTTTGACATTGAGCTTCCGCTCTGCACGGTACTGGCGCGGATGGAGCACGAGGGTGTGCTCGTCGATCAGATGGCGCTGGTCGCCTTCGGCAACATGCTCAACAGCGGTATTGCCAGCGATCAGGCAGAAATTTTCCGTTACGCCGGGCAGGAATTCAATATCAACTCGCCGAAGCAGCTCGGCGAAATCCTTTTTGAGAAGCTGGAGCTTCCGGCGCAGAAGAAGACGAAAAGCGGCTATTCTACCAATGCTGACGTTCTGGAAAAGCTCAGAAGCAAGCATCCGATTGTAGAAGCGATTCTGGATTACCGGACGCTCTCAAAGCTGAAATCGACATATGCCGACGGGCTTGTCAAGCAGATTGCAGACGACGGGCGGATTCACACAACCTTTCAGAATATGGTCACGGCGACGGGAAGGCTCAGTTCCACAGAGCCGAATCTGCAGAATATCCCCGTGCGCACCGAGCTTGGCAGCGAAATCCGGAAGATGTTCGTGCCGAAGGACGGCTGCGTGTTTGTGGACGCGGACTACAGCCAGATTGAGCTGCGCGTGCTTGCGCATATCGCGCAGGACAAGCATATGCAGCAGGCGTTTACCTCCGGCATGGATATCCACACCGCGACAGCCAGCCAGGTCTTCCACGTTGCGCCCGAGCAGGTGACGCCGCTGATGCGCCGGCACGCGAAGGCCGTCAATTTCGGCATTGTCTATGGCATCTCGGAATTCTCGCTGGCGGAGGATATCGGCGTCACGAGAAAAGAGGCCAAGGCGTATATTGAAAGCTATCTTGAAAACTACGCGGGCGTGCGGCAGTATATGCACGACATTGTGGCCCAGGCCAAGCAGGACGGGTATGTGACGACGCTTTTCGGGCGCAGAAGAAATCTGCCGGAGCTCAAGAGCAGTAACTTCAATATCCGCTCGTTTGGAGAGCGCGTGGCGCTCAACACGCCCATTCAGGGCACGGCGGCGGATATCATCAAGCTTGCCATGATTCATGTCGACCGCGCGCTGCGCGAGCAGAAGCTCAACGGACATCTGGTGCTGCAGGTGCACGATGAGCTGATTGTCGAGTGCCCCGCAGAAGAGGCGCAGCAGGTTGCAAAGCTCGTGACCGATGAGATGGAGCACGTGGTGTCCTTGTCGGTTCCGCTGCTGGCGGAGGCAAAGTGCGGCGCGAGCTGGTATGAGGCGAAGTGATGGAGACGACAATTCGAAAAATGCGCCAGGAAGATCTGGAGCAGGTGGCGGCGCTGGAGCAGGCATGCTTTTCTGACCCTTGGCCGCAAAGCGTTCTGGCGCATGAGCTGGAAAATGAACTGAGCCTCTGGCTTGTCGCAGAACTAAACGGCACGGTGCTCGGCTATATCGGAAGCCAGAGCGTGATTGACGAGGCGGATATGATGAACCTGGCCGTGCGCGCGGATGCGCGGCGGCAGGGAACGGCGCAGGCGCTGGTTCAGGCGCTTTGCCGCGCCCTTGCAGCGCGGGGCGTTGTAAACTTGACGCTGGAGGTCCGTGCGTCGAACAAGCCTGCCATCCAGCTCTATGAGCGGCTGGGTTTTTGCCAGGTTGGTCTGCGGCCCAATTACTACTACCATCCGAAAGAGGATGCGCGCATTTACAGGAAGGAATGGAACGCATGAATATTTTATCGGTAGAATCCTCCTGCGACGAGACAGCTGTGGCGATTGTCCGGGACGGACGCGAAATTCTGACGGACTGCATTGCCTCTCAGGTGGAGCTGCACAAGCTCTACGGCGGCGTCGTGCCTGAGATCGCGTCGAGAAAGCACATCGAGGCAATCTACGGTCTGGCCGATCAGGCGCTGGAGAAAAGCGGCCTGACCAGGCGCGATCTGGACGCGATTGCCGTCACCTATGCGCCGGGACTCATTGGTGCGGTGTTGGTGGGCGTGAACTTCGCGAAGGCGGCGGCGTATTCTCTTGGCCTGCCGCTGGTGCCGGTGCACCATATTCGCGGGCACATCGCGGCAAATTATCTGGCCTATCCGGATCTGGAGCCGCCGTTTATCTGCCTGGTGGTCTCCGGCGGGCACACGCTGATTGTCGATGTGCGCGGCTATACAGACTTTAAGATTCTCGGCACCACGCGCGACGATGCGGCAGGCGAGTGCTTTGATAAGGTTGCGCGTGTGCTCGGCATGCCGTATCCGGGCGGCGCGGCGCTCGACCGCTGCGCGCAGACGGGCGACGAAGAAAAGTATCCGCTGCCGCACACAAAGCTTTCCGGAAATCCCTTGGATATGTCCTTCTCGGGGCTAAAGACAGCGGCTCTGAACCTCATCCATATGCATGAGCAGAAGGGGGAGGCGGTCGACGTGCCGTCGCTTTGCGCCTCGTTCTCCCGGGCGGTAAGCGAGATGCTGGTACCGCGCACGATGCAGGCGCTACGCGAGAGCGGCTACCGGAAGCTTGCCATCGCCGGCGGCGTTGCGGCCAACTCGCGCATCCGCCGCGATTTTACAGACGCCTGCGCAAAGCTCGGCGCGAACCTCTACACGCCGCCGCTGAGCCTCTGCGGCGACAACGGCGCCATGATCGGCAGCCAAGGCTACTATGAGTTCCTGGCCGGAACGCGGGCGGGGCAGAACCTGAACGCATTTGCCACGCGCTCGATTGAGCAGAGCTACGAATAAAAGGATAGACACACGGCGCGCAGGAAGATCCTGCGCGCCTGCTTTATTTTTGAAAGAAGGACGTCAAAGTAAAGATTATGTAAATTATTTTCGCAGCTTTATGTAACAGAGTTCTTGAAAGTTGAAGCGGCCTAATATCTGGTAATAATCAAGATAGTAAGCGGAAAATCAGGAAAAATAAGATGTGTAAAACTCTGTGTACAATGTGAATAAGTCAAATGAACACAGTTGCAGATTATGATTATGGTAAACAAGATAACAAAAGCGGCCGGGCATAAACCGGAAGGCATGTACATAGACTGCAGCAAGAAGGGGGGGCGCAGCTATGGCAAAAAAGAAAAAAGGACCGGAACGGATGCCGGTACAAATTGCGAAAGGAATTGCGGTAGACTGTCTGTGCCTGCTGGCGTTGGTCGCGCTGGGCGCGGCGCTGGTGCGTGGCGGCGTGGTCGGGCAGGGGAGCATCGGGACGCTGGCGCTGGTCTGCAGCGCGGCGGCGGTTTTTCTTGGGAGCCTGATCATCGCCGCGCGCAGCCGGCAAAAGTGTCTGGCCGCAGCAATGACGGCCTGCAGTGGATATCTGCTGGTACTGCTGATGGGGAATCTGCTGTTTGTCAGGGCGACACCTGGCGGGTTTGCACTGGTAGTTGTACCGGCCGTTCTCATGGCGGGACTGGCTGCGATTGTTGCAAGCAGGCCCAGAAAGAAGCGATACAAATTGAAATGAAAGAAATCTTGCAAATCGGCGATAGGTAAATTATATTTACCTATCGCCGATTGCATGAATGAAATCCTTCAAAAGCCACATTTGGAACGAATCCGAAAATTATGGCACCAGATATAGTGTACTGCGTCAAAAAGTTCGGAAATTGTAACCTTCCAAGTTACTGTAATTTACATAATATTATTAACATAATATCTTGTCATAATTTACAAAGATTTTGAAAGTGTTCGATTTTCCTTGAAATTTCAAGCAAATTGCGCTATAGTAACTACACTTCCCGGAATTGCCAATGGTAGAAATAATATGGAATTCATAATTTCAATAATTTCGTCCGGGATTTGCTCTGCGGCGCGTCTGCGCCGGCGCTGCCCCACGCTGTATATGCAATTTCCTGCTTTGCTTGATGCACACAAGATCTTGTATCTGCAGCTTCAAATCAGCCTGATTCTCATCAACATGCACTTTGGGCTGCATTTGCGCATCCGGGCGGCAGCCTGCTGATTGGAAGGTCATCGGAATGGACAACATCATTGCCAGATATGAAGAGTATCTGATTCACGCCAAACACGCCTCTGCCAATACGATCTCGTCCTATATGCGCGATATCCGGCAGTACGCGTCATATCTGTCGTCGATGGATGTCGAGATTCTGGATGCCGATCAGAGCGTTGTCAGCGGCTATATGCAGTGGCTCCAGGGAATCGGCAAGTCCCCGGCGACTGTTTCCAGGTGTCTTGCGTCTTTAAAGAGCCTCTACATGTTCGCGCTGAGCGAGGACGAGATTGAGCAGAACCCTGTACATAACATTAAGGTAGAAAAGGCGGAGAAGAAGCTTCCGCAGATTCTGACCGGCAAAGAGGTGGAGTTGCTTCTGGAG
>CAKUCT010000165.1 GCA_934643765.1 uncultured Oscillospiraceae bacterium | reverse complement strand
CCTACAAAGTTTTCGGCACCGACAAGGGCGCGAACTACTCCGGCTACTCCAACGAGAAGGTCGACGAATATCTGACGAAGGCCAGAGAGTCCTCTGACCCGACTGTCCGCAAGGAATTTTACGACAAGTTCCAGGTGGAGCTGGCAAATGATCCGGCTTACGCCTTCATCTGCTATATTGACGCGAACTATGTCGCCGCCAGCCGCGTCCACGGCATTTCCGCCGATACCGTCATGGGCCACCATGGCGTGGGCATCTTCTGGAACGTGCGCGAGTGGACGGTAGACTGACCCGCAGCCTTTCAAAAATAACGCAAGCCAAGAGGATACTCCTCTTGGCTTGCCCGTGTATAAGGATAAAATACCATGTCAGAACTTTTAGAGCTCAAAAATCTGTGCGTCAGCTTCGACACGCCGCAAGGCCGCGTGGAAGCGGTGCGCGGCGTCGATCTGACGCTGCATAAGGGCGAGGTGCTTGCCATTGTCGGAGAGTCCGGCTGCGGCAAGAGCGCGCTGCTCAAAGCCATCATGCGCCTTCTGCCGCGCACGGCCAGCATCTCGGGGGAAATTCTCGTAAACGGCACGGATCTCGCGCCGTACCGGGAAAAAGAGCTGCAGAAGCTGCGCGGGCGCCTGTTCTCCATGGTCTTTCAGGATCCGATGACCGCCCTCAACCCCAGCATGAGCATCGGGGCACAGATTGCAGAAGCGATTGTCGTACACGAGCCGAAAATTTCCCGCGCCGAGCTGCGCGCGCGCGTACTGGAGCTTCTGGAGCTGGTTGGCATCGATCAGCCCGCTGTCCGAGCCGGATTGTATCCACATGATTTTTCCGGCGGCATGCGCCAGCGGGCCGTCATGGCCATAGCGCTTGCCGCGCGCGCGCCGATTCTGCTGGCCGACGAGCCGACAACGGCGCTGGATGTAACCATCCAGGCGCAGATTCTTGATCTGCTGCGCGAAATTCAGCAAAAGCTCGGCACCGCGACGATTCTCGTCTCGCATGATCTTGGCGTCGTGGCCCGCGCGGCCGACCGCGTGGCCGTCATGTACGCGGGCAAAATTGTGGAAATCGGGACGGCAGAGGAAGTCTATTACGACCCGCGCCATCCTTACACCTGGGCGCTGCTGCGCGCGCTTCCCGCGCTGGCTGACGGGAAAGACGCGCTCTATACCATCCCCGGCATGCCGCCGACGCTGATTGACCCGCCGAAGGGCGACGCGTTTGCCTGCCGGAACGAATTTGCGCTCGCCATCGACTATGAAAAAGCGCCGCCCATGTTCCGCATCACAGACACGCATTTCGCCGCGACGTGGCTTCTGGACCCGCGCGCGCCAAAAATTACACCGCCCATCGGAGGCCGCCATGAATCCTGACATTCTTCTATCCGCCGAGCACGTAAGCCACAGCTTCCCGCTCACACGCGAAAAAAGCGTGCGCGCGCTGAACGATCTGTCGTTTCAGATCCGCCGCGGCGAAATTTACGGTCTGGTCGGCGAGTCCGGCTCCGGCAAATCCACCGCCGCGCGCTGCGTGATGAACCTGCTCACGCCCACATCCGGGCATATTCTCTACCAGGGCATCGACATCTGCGACCGCCGCCAGTTCCGCGCAAACCGGAAATTCCTGCAGACCTCGCGGCAGATGATCTTTCAGGACTCCACGTCCAGTCTCAATGGCCGGATGAAGGTTTCTGAGATCATTGCCGAGCCCATGCGCATTGCAAAGCTCGCCCCCAAGCGCGGCACCTACCGCGCGGAGGCCGCGTTCCAGATGAAATATGTAGGCCTGGATGAGCTGTACCTCGACAAATACCCCGCCGAGCTCTCCGGCGGCCAGCGCCAGCGCGTGGCCATCGCGCGCGCGCTTTGCATGGAGCCGGAGCTTCTGGTGGCCGATGAGCCGGTCTCGTCTCTCGATGTCTCCATCCAGGCGCAGATCATCAACCTCTTCCGCCACCTGCAGGACGAGCACGGCTTCACATTCCTGTTCATTGCGCACGATCTTTCCATGGTGCGCTACCTGTGTGACCGTGTAGGCGTTCTCTTCCGGGGCACGCTTGTGGAAGAAGCGCCGTCTGCCGCGCTTTTCTCCAATCCCCTGCACCCGTATACCAAGGCTCTGATCTCCGCGATGCCGCTGCCGGACCCCATCCGTGAGCGCGCGCGAACGCTCATCACCTTTGATCCCGATACCCTTCCGGTCTCCGGCCGGATGGTCCAGGCCGAACCCGGCCATTTCGTTCTGACAGAAGGAGGCGCAGACTTTGCACACACGTAAGCTCTTGACATCAGCTCTGCACCGCCTGCTGGCATTCGCGCTCAGTGTGCTGCTTTTATCGTTTCTGGTGTTTGTCATCGCGCGCCTGGCCCCGGGCGACCCGCTGGTCTCCTACTATGGCGAGCGCGCCGAAAAAATGACGCCCACGCAGCGCGCGCAGGCGCAGGCTAGGCTCGGCCTTGACAAGCCCATTCTGACGCAATACGGCATTTGGCTGAAAAACGCCCTGCACGGCGAGTTCGGCATCTCCTATAAATACAAAATGGACGTTTTAAGCGTCATCCGCCAGCGCCTTCCGTTTACGCTGCAGCTCGGCGGAACCGGCTTTGTGCTGATTTTCTTTCTTTCGCTCGGCCTTGGCGTGCTTTGTGCGCGGCACGAGGACGGCCTTTTTGACCGCATTTTGTGCAAAGCCGGCACCGTTACCAGCTGCATCCCGGAATTCTGGCTGTCACTGGTTCTGATTCTGATTTTCTCGGTGCAGCTGCGCCTGCTGCCAAGCTCGGGCGCCTACGACGTCGGACAGGCCGCATCGTTTTCCAGCCGCGCACGGCACCTGATTCTGCCGCTATGCGTCGTTGTGCTGGGGCACCTGTGGTACTACGCCTACCTGGTGCGCAACAAGCTGCTGGAGGAGTTGCGGATGGACTACGTGCTGCTCGCAAAGTCCAAGGGGCTTGGCAAACGCGCGATTTTGTTCCGGCACTGTCTTCGGAACGTCATGCCGTCGTATCTTTCGATCATGGCCATCTCCGTGCCGCACATTCTGGGCGGGACCTATATTGTAGAGAGCGTCTTTTCCTTCCCGGGCCTTGGCACGCTCAGCTATGAGAGCGCGCGCTATAAGGACTATAACCTTCTGATGGTTCTGTGCCTGCTCTCCGGCGCGGTCGTCATCGCCTGCAGCATGCTCTCGCAGGCAATCAGCGCCCGCATCGACCCGCGCATGCGCGCCAAGGAAGCCCTGCAGGCGCTGGAGGAGGCAGAGGTATGACAGACGATTTTACCCTTGTTGGCATCCGCCCGCAAGCACCGGCCGCGCAGGACGCGCGCTCTCTCTGGTATAAAAATGTGCCCGTGTTTTCTGTTCTGGTGCTCAGCGTCATTGTGCTCGGCTGTGTGCTCATCCCGCTGTTTCTGACGAAAGACCCGGGCTATATGGATCTTGCCAACTGCAGCGTCCCGCCGTGCCGCGCGTTTTTGTTCGGCACCGACGCGATGGGCCGCGACCTGTTCTCCATGATCTGGTCCGGCGGGCAGCTGTCGCTTTTCATCGGTATCCTTGCCACCGCAATCTCCACCGTCATCGCCGCCATCTTCGGCAGTCTCAGCGGCTGCGCCAGCGCGCGCACTGACGCAGCGCTCATGCGCGCGGCAGAGATTTTGCTGAGCATTCCAAACCTTCTGCTGATTGTTCTGCTGCAGGCCATCTGGGGCAAGACCAGTGCCTTGAGTCTGGCCGTTATCATCGGCCTGACCAGCTGGACTTCCATTGCCAAGGTCGTGCGCGCAGAGGTTCGCTTGCTGCGCGAGAGCGAGTTTGTGCAGGCGGCGCACTGCATGGGCGGCGGATTTTTCCACATTCTTCGCGTCCATCTGGCGCCGAATTTCCTGCCGTCGATCATGTTCATGGTCATTATGAATGTGCGCAGCGCCATTCTGGCTGAGTCCACGCTCAGCTTCATGGGCCTCGGCCTGCCGCTGGAGACAATCTCCTGGGGCAGCATGCTCTCGCTGGCCGAAAACGCGCTTCTGACCGGCAGCTGGTGGATCATCGTGATTCCGGGCGTATTTCTGATCGTAACGCTTCTATGCCTGAGCACCATCGCAAACGCCATCCGCCGCAACGCGAACCGCAGCCAGAACCAGCTTTTATAGAAGAAAATCAAAATCATTTGCCGCGGGCCGGAACTTGGCCCGCGGCAATTTTTTAAAATTTACCTGCATATTTTTGTTGGAAAATCAACATACTAATTTTCACTTCCCAGCTATACTAAAGCCATCAAATGAACCGGGAGGACACAGATCATGGAC
>CAKUCT010000164.1 GCA_934643765.1 uncultured Oscillospiraceae bacterium | reverse complement strand
GAGGCGCTGGTATGGTAAATACAGAAGTGACGCTCTGCGGCGTGACGCTTGACAATCCGGTAATTCCGGCCAGCGGCACGTTTGGCTACGGCTATGAGTTCGCAGAGCTCTATGATATCAACTGCCTCGGCACGTTTTCTTTCAAGGGCACGACGCGCCAGGCGCGCCTTGGAAATGCGCAGCCGCGCATTGCGGAGATGACGGGCGGCATGCTCAACGCGGTGGGGCTTCAGAACCCGGGTGTTGATGCGGTTCTTTCACAGGAGCTTCCAAAGCTCAAAGCGGTTTTTCATAAGCCGGTCATGGCGAACGTCAGCGGCTTTTCGATCGACGAGTATGTAGAGGTCTGCCGGAAGCTGGACGCCTGCGAGCAGGTGGGCTGGCTGGAAGTGAATATTTCGTGCCCCAACGTGCATGGCGGCGGCATGAGCTTCGGCACGGACCCGAAAGCTGCGGCCAGTGTGACAAGGGCCGTGAAAGACGCGGTCAGAAAGCCCGTGATCGTCAAGCTCTCGCCGAATGTCACGAGCATTACAGATATCGCAAAAGCCTGCCAGGATGCAGGCGCGGACGCCTTGAGCTTAATCAACACCGTTATGGGCATGCGCATCGACTTGCGCGCAAAGCGTCCGCTGCTGGCAAATGGGACCGGCGGCATGTCTGGCCCGGCAATTTTCCCGCTGGCCCTGCGAATGGTCTGGCAGGTCTATGAGGCGGTGCAGATTCCCATCATCGGCATGGGCGGCGTCGGGGCGGCGGAGGATGTGCTGGAGATGATGCTCGCGGGCGCGGCGGCAGTGGAAGTCGGCGCGGCGAATCTGGTAAACCCCTATGCCTGCCGCGATATCATCCAGGCGCTGCCGGGCGCAATGGAAAAGTACAACATCAAGAGTTTAAAGGATTTGACAGGAGGCGCACACCATGGGTAAGGACGTAATTATTGCACTGGATTTTGACAGCAAGGAAAAAACGCTCGCATTTCTCGACCAATTCACCGGCCGCAAGCCGTTTGTGAAGATCGGCATGGAGCTGTTTTACGCGGAGGGCCCGTCGATTGTCCGCGAGGTCAAGGCGCGGGGCCACAAGATTTTCCTCGATCTGAAGCTGCACGACATTCCCAACACCGTCAAAAAAGCGATGGCAGTCCTGTCCTCTTTGGATGTGGATATGGTGAACCTGCACGCGGCAGGCACGCGCGCGATGATGCAGGCGGCGCTGGAGGGGCTGACAAGAGCCGACGGCACAAGACCGCTTCTCATTGCTGTCACGCAGCTGACCTCCACGAGCCAGGAAAGCATGGAAGAGGAGATTGAAATTCACAAGCTGCTTGCAGATGTCGTCATCGACTACGCAAAAAACGCGAAGCTGGCAGGACTCGACGGCGTGGTCTGCTCGCCGCTGGAGGCAGGGAAGATTCACGAGGCATGCTCGGACAGCTTTGTCACCGTGACCCCCGGCATCCGCTTCGCAGACAGCAAGTCGGACGACCAGGTACGCATCACGACGCCGGAAAAGGCCAAGGAAATCGGCTCTGACTATATTGTCGTCGGCCGGCCGATTACGCAGGCCGCTGATCCCGTTGCGGCCTATGAGCGTTGCATGCTGGAGTTTGTGGTATAAGCGATGAAAAAGGAACTGATTCTTTTTGATCTGGACGGAACGCTGACCGATTCCGGCCCCGGCATTATGAAGGCCGCGCAGTACGCGCTGCGCGCCTGGGGCATCGAAAGGCCGTGGCAGGAGCTGGGCTTTTTCGTCGGCCCGCCGCTTGATGAAACATTTGCAAGGTTTGTGCCGGAGGAAGATGTACAGGCGGCCATCGCGAAGTTCCGGGAATATTACAACAAGGACGGCTGGCTCGACAACGCGCCGTATCCCGGCGTGCGCCGGATGCTCGAGCAGCTGCAGGCAAAAGGCTGCTGCCTGTTTGTCGCGACGTCGAAGCTGGACGTTATGGCGCAGCGCGTGCTGGCGCATTTTGATCTGGCAAAATATTTTGAGGCGGTCTGCGGCGCACCGGCGGCAGACCGGGAGGCGGGCCGGAAGGTCAACGTGATCAAGGCGGTGCTCCGGAAGGCAGGCTGTGAAGACTTTAGCCGCGCGGTGATGGTCGGAGACCGCGAGCACGATATTAAGGGCGCGCATGCCGCCGGGCTGGACGCTGTCGGCGTTCTGTATGGCTACGGAAGCCGGGAAGAGCTGCAGGGCGCGGGCGCGCAGGCGGTGTTTGCTGCGCCGCAGGAAATTGTAGATTGGATTGCATCGGAAGAGCAGAAGGAGGATACTATGGAAGCTGTTGAACGCAAGATTGCGGAGGATTTACTCTCCATCCGCGCCGTATTTTTCAGACCCGACCAGCCCTTTACCTGGGCCAGCGGCATCAAAAGCCCGGTCTACTGCGACAACCGTCTGATTCTGACCGCGCCCGCGGTGCGCACAGAAGTGGAGACGGCCCTGATGCAGACCATCAAAGAAACCTATCCCGAAGCGGAGGTTCTGATGGGCACGAGCACGGCGGGCATCGCCCACGCGGCCATCGTCGGTCACATGATGAACCTTCCCATGGGCTATGTCCGCAGTTCCAACAAGGACCACGGCCGCCAGAACCAGATTGAAGGCAGACTGGAAAAGGGCCAGAAGGTCGTGGTCGTCGAGGACCTGATCTCCACCGGCGGAAGCGTTCTGGATGTTGTGAACGTGCTGCGCGAGGCGGGCGCGGATGTGCTCGGCGTGGTCAGCATTTTCACCTACGGCATGAAAAAGGGTCTGGAGCGGCTGGCCGCGGCAAATGTCAGGAACGTGAGCCTGACGAACTTTGATGTGATCGCGGAGGTTGCCGCGGAGCAGAACTATATTAAAAAAGACGACGTTGCCCGGCTGATTCAGTTCCGGAACAACCCCTCGGATGAATCTTGGATTGGAGGAAACAACTGATATGAACCATCTGATTGACATTCTGCAGCTCAGCACACAGGAGATTGACGAGCTGGTCACCAAGGCCAACGACATCATTGCCCATCCTGAAGCCTACGCGCACAAGTGCGACGGCAAGATTCTGGCGACGCTCTTCTTTGAGCCCTCTACCCGCACGCGCCTGAGCTTTGAGTCCGCGATGCTGAGTCTAGGCGGCAAGACGCTCGGATTCTCATCTGCCAACAGTTCGTCCGCGGCCAAGGGCGAGAGCGTATCGGATACCGTGCGTACGGTCAGCTGCTACGCGGACATCATCGCCATGCGCCACCCGAAGGAGGGCGCGCCCCTGGTCGCGTCGATGCACTCTGAGGTTCCGGTCATCAACGCCGGCGACGGCGGCCACAACCACCCGACCCAGACGCTGACAGACCTTCTGACCATCCAGCGCGAGAAGGGCCGGTTTGATAACCTCACGGTCGGCTTCTGCGGCGACCTCAAGTTTGGCCGCACGGTGCACTCGCTCATCAGCGCGCTCAGCCGCTACACGGGCATCAAGATTGTGCTCATCTCGCCGGAAGAGCTGAAGCTTCCGAGCTACGTGAAAAACGAAGCGCTCAAGAAGCATAACATCCCCTACGAGCAGACGACAGATCTGGAAGCGGTCATGCCGGAACTCGATATTCTCTACATGACCCGCGTGCAGCGCGAGCGCTTCTTCAACGAGGAAGATTACCTGCGTCTGAAAGACAGCTACATTCTCACGCCGGAAAAGCTCAAGAACGCAAAGAAGGATCTTTGCATCCTGCATCCGCTGCCCCGTGTCAATGAAATTTCCGTGGCTGTCGACGACGACCCCAGAGCCTGCTACTTCAAGCAGGTCAAAAACGGTAAATATATCCGTATGGCACTGATTCTGAAGCTGCTTGGTATGGAATAAGGAGGATGAAGCGATGATTATTGACGCAATTTCCAATGGTATTGTGATCGATCATATCTCTGCCGGTAAGGCAATGTATCTGTATAACATTCTGGGTCTGGACAAGCTGGACTGCTCGGTGGCGCTGCTCAAAAACGTCGTCAGCGGAAAGCTCGGCCGCAAGGACATCATCAAGATTGACCGCATTCTCGATCTCGACTGGGACGTCATCGGCTACGTCGACCCGGGCATCACGGTGAACTTCATCAAGGACGGCCATCAGGTGGAAAAGCGGCAGCTGAAGCTGCCGGAGCGGATTACGAACGTCATCCGCTGCAAAAACCCGCGCTGCATTACCTCTGTCGAGCAGGAGCTGCCGCAGATTTTCACGCTGACCGACCGCGAAAAGCGCACCTACCGCTGCTTGTACTGCGAGACAAAGGCAGAACGATAAGACAGGCAAAGACTAGCAATATCAGGCTGCACCCCGCGGCTGCCATCGGAAGATGGCAGCCGCT
>CAKUCT010000163.1 GCA_934643765.1 uncultured Oscillospiraceae bacterium | reverse complement strand
TCTCCCATGGAGATTCCGATGATTGGTTTTTTCGTCATGTGTCTTTCTCCTTCTCCTATCTATCATTCCATGCAGCGTATCGTGTTGCTTATTGTACGCGCTCTACTGCGCCGACCATCACCGGCTCCGCGCCGGATACGGTTTTCAGCAGGCAGATCAGAAGATCCTCTTCTCCGAACCCGCCGGACTTTGAAATCAGCGCGAACCTCTCTCCCTTATAGACAATCCCCGCCAGCACAACGCCGGGCATCACCTCGCAGATATCGGCCAGCTCAGAAAGATGAATCTGATGCATGAAGGCCCGGAGCGTATCGCCTCCCGTCACCATGATGGTGCTCTGGATGCCAAGATTCAAAAGCTGCTTGAGGATTTTCCCCAGATTGTCCGCAATCCGCACGCGCATATCCTCGCGCCGGATGTGAAATGTCTGTTCATACGCGGGTAGCTCCGCCTCTTCGAATGCGCCGCCGCATTCAATAATCAGGCTTCCTTCTTCCTCCAGAAGCTCCTGCCAATGCTCCAGGCACTGCTGGCCCTCATCGCGCTCCATCCACGACGCTTCAAGCTTCTGCTGCGGTGTCAGGCGTACACGCGCCATGCCCATCTGCTCGGCCAGATCCATCTGGCGCACCGTGATCGGGTTGATGCTGCCGCAGATTGTAAGAAGCCTCGGCGGCAGCTGCGGCAGATGATCGCTGCGCTGCTCCAGCTGCAGCAGCTCCGGCAGCATCGCCGCAAATCCGGCGCAGCCCGCGAGCAGCTTCAGCCGGTCCGTTTTCTTCAGATGCAGCGCAATCGCCTGCAGGTCTTCATCCGTTGACGCGTCATACAGCAAAATCCCGCCGCGCAGCTCTTCTTCCATCCAGGCATTTTTGTGAATCGGAAGGACCGCCACATCACTCTGCAGGCCAATAATGTCGGCCACCGCCGAACATCGGACCGGCTCAAACGCATCAGCTCCGAACACACTCTCGGCCACCGGCACGCCGCTGATAAAGTGAATGCCGTCCCTGGTTTCGCGGTCCATCCGCGGGAAGGCCGGAACAAAGTGCAGCTGCGTCTGGCCAGATGCCACCAGGGCGGCGGAGAGCTCGCTTCCGATGTTTCCGCGCAGCGCAGAGTCCGTCTTTTTGTAAATGCAGGGGATGTTTGCCTTTTTCGCTTCCGCCACAATCTCGTACACCGTCTGATAAGCAAGCGCACTCGGCATGTGCCGGGTTTCGGCGTCGATGATCAGCACCTGCACCTCGGGGCTGAGATTTTCAAACAGAGCGCCGCTCTGCGCCTCCCGTATGCGAATGAGCGTATTTTTTGCTTTGAACTGTACGCCGGTGTCCAGGGCGCCTGTAAAATCGTCAGCAATTACTAATAGTTTCATCTTGCATTTCCCTATCCTGTCTTCTCATAACTGCGTGTCTTTATCATTTCTGCCATTATTATAGAGGTTTCGCTCGACATTTTTTGATCATTTTGCTCGTCTTATTCTGTTGCATTTTAAAACACAAACAAAAAATAGCTTGATACTTTTTGTCTATTTGCTATAATGTTTAAAGATCTTCTCATTTATTGTTTTATTTTGAAACAAATCATATCAGGAGGATATGCAGATGCACAGCAAGCTCAGGATTCTGGCCATCGCGCCCTATGAGGGCATGAAAACCCTGCTGCAAAACACTGCCAAAGAATTTCCCGACGTAGAAATGACCGTCATCGTCGGCGACCTGAAGGCCGGTCTGGATCTGACCATGAACCGGTTTCAGTCGGACTATGACGTCCTGATGTCCCGCGGCGGCACGGCGAGACTGCTTCGTCAATCGCTTTCTCTTCCGGTTGTCGACATCAAGGTCACTGCAAACGATATTCTGCGAACGCTGAAGCTTGCAAACGCCCAGAACGAGCGCTGCGCCGTCGTCGGTTTTCCGAACGTCACATATGAAATGGAAATGCTGCAGAACCTGCTTCCCTATCAGATTGACGTCTTCTCTATCAACAATACGCAAGAAGCGCTCGCCACACTCTATAAATTGATCAACAGCAAATATTCCGCGCTTCTGTGCGACATGGTTACGCACACCGCCGCCAACAAGCTCGGCATGAATACCTTTCTCATTACCTCCGGCACCGAAAGCATCCGTGAGGCCATCCGAAACGCCGTCTTTATCTACCAGGCCAATTATCAGCTGCAGATCGACAACCAGTTCTTCCGCACCCTGCTTCAGCTCCGCGATACGCAGAGCGTCGTCTTCTCAAACACTGGAAAGCTCGTTTACTCCACCCAGCAAAACGAGCAGACAGAGCTTCTGCATATTCTCAAGAGCAAAATCGACACCCTACCCGACGACGATAACAGCAAAATAACCCTGCAGGTACAGGGCATTCACTACCGCATCCTTCCCCGGCGCATTCATATCCAGGACCAGAGCTACGTTGCCTTTCTCTATACTGCCGTCGCCGTCAGCGACAGCCGCGGCCGCACCGGTATTTTATACCGCAACCGCGACGAGGTAGAAAAGACGTATCTCCACGGGCCATATAGTCTGGTGGAATTTACGCCGAACGTCTCCAGCCAGATTCTGCATGCCGCCGCGCAGGCCTATCCCACGCTCTTTATCGGCGAGGTCGGCGCCGGACAGGAATACGCCGCACAGATGCTTTATCTGGAAAGCGCGCGCAGCAATCACCCCTTTATTGAAATCGACTGCTCCGCGCTGCAGGAAAAGGGCTGGAACTATCTGATTAACCACCATTCTTCTCCACTGTTTGATACCGGCAATACGCTGCACTTCCTGCACGCGGAAACGCTGCGTCCTGCGCAGCTGCAGACGCTCTGCAGCTTTCTCTCGTTCAATAACGCCCTCAAGCAAAACATCATCGTCTTTTCCGCCGCGCACAGCAGCTCCATACAGCTCCCGCTGGAAACGCTTCTGTCGTCCCATCTGGATTGCCGCGTCATTTCTCTGATGCCGCTGCGCAACTTCCCGCAGATGATCTCGCGTCTGGTCTATCTGTATCTCAACAACTCCGAGCTTGGCGCGACTTACACCGACGCTGCCATCGCCCCGGATGCGCTGCAGATTCTCTGCCGGTATGCCTGGCCGCAGAATTACCGGCAGTTTGTCCGCGTGATGGAGCGCGTGACCATCATGGCCGGCGGCAAACGCATCACCGCCGATATGGTCAACGAGGCGCTCAGCCAGGAAGTCTTCCTGGTCAGCACCGAGTTTGCCTCCACCTCCGGTGTCACGCTCGACATTTCACGCCCGCTTGCGGAAATTGAGCACACGATTGCCCAGATTGTCCTGGAAAACAACGGCGGCAATCACTCTCTGACCGCCGCAACGCTTGGCATCAGCCGCAGCACGCTCTGGCGCATGCTCAAATCGCGCCAACAAACACAATAAAAAAAGCGGACACCCTCTGGTGTCCGCTTTTGCGCTCCAATGGAGAACGCGTTGAATTCCTGTTTACTGCTCAAATCCCGCAATTTGCGCAGTCAAGGCGCAGCTTATCAAAAAAAGAGGATGCCTTCGGCATCCTCTTTTTTTGAAATTTTACATCTTTTCGTCGTCAATCATCTCATCGGTGACAATCGATTCCGGCGTCACGCCGATCTCGTAGTCGCGATAAGCCTGCAGACCTGCGCCGGCAGGAATGAGCTTACCAATGATGACGTTTTCCTTCAGACCGACCAGATGGTCGACCTTGCCCTTGATGGCGGCATCGGTCAGAACCTTCGTCGTCTCCTGGAAGGAAGCGGCGGAGAGCCAGGACTCGGTTGCAAGAGAAGCCTTCGTGATGCCCATCAGCAGCAGGCTGTCTGTTGCAAGCTTGAGATCCGTCTCGCCCGCGTCAATGCGCGCCTGAACCTCTGCGTTGGCGTCTTCAAATTCGTAGACGTCAATCACGGTGCCGCTGAGCAGCTTCGTGTCGCCCGGTTCTTCCACACGCACCTTGCGCATCATCTGGCGGATGATGACCTCAATATGCTTTTCGTTGATGTCAACGCCCTGCTGACGGTACACGGCGAGAACGCCCTGCGTCAGATAATCCTGCACAGCCTCAACGCCGGAAATCCGCAGCACATCGTGCGGGTTGAGCGCGCCATCGGTGATGGGTTCGCCCTTCTTCACGCGCTTGCCATGCTCAACCTTCAGGCCCACGGAATACGGAACCTGATACTGCTTGACCTCGCCGTCGTCGGCGGTGATGGTAATGTTGCGAAGCGCCGTCTTGTGAGAATCGTCCACATCCGCAAGGCCATCGATTTCGGAAATCTGGGCCATTTTCTTGGGCTTTCTGGCCTCAAAAAGTTCTTCGACTCGGGGAAGGCCCTGCGTGATATCGTCGCCCGCGACGCCGCCGGTGTGGAAGGTTCGCATCGTCAGCTGCGTGCCGGGTTCGCCGATGGACTGGGCCGCAATGATGCCAACCGCTTCGCCGGGGTTCACCAGTTCGGAAGTCGCCAGGTTCATGCCGTAGC
>CAKUCT010000162.1 GCA_934643765.1 uncultured Oscillospiraceae bacterium | reverse complement strand
CTACTTCCTGCGTCCATTCTGTTTTCCCCCTTTTTCAGTCAGATATTGTGGCCGGAACCGGCATGCCGCTTCCAACCCCAACATATATAGTATGAAAACTTCCGACGTTTGTCAATCCAAAACCGAAGAAAAGTTTGAAAAGCGGGGCGCGGCCGGTGCGTAAATAACCGTTGGCTTTCGGCGCGGAATATGCTAAAATAACAAAAACGCATCGGATGGGAGAGCGGCAGATGGCAACGGAAAAATTGTTTTATGAAAATGTGCACCAGAAGCGCTTTGCGGCGAAGGTTCTCTCCTGCGGCCCGGGAAAGCACGGCTTTGATGTGGTGCTGGACAAGACGGCCTTTTATCCCGAGGGCGGCGGCCAGCCGGGAGACACCGGCTTTCTGGGCGTCGTCCGCGTGACAGACACGCATGAGGCGGGCGGCGAGATTGTCCACTACTGCGAGTCTTCGCTGGAGGCGGGCAGCACGGTCGAGGGCGAAATTGACTGGCAGCGCCGGCTCAGTCTGATGCAGCTGCACTCGGGCGAGCATATTCTCTCCGGCATTGTCCACCGGCGCTTCGGCTATGACAATGTGGGCTTCCATATGGGCGCGGACATGGTGACGATCGATTTTTCCGGCATGCTGACGGAGGACGATATTGCCAGCGTCGAGCGCGAGGCAAACGAGATCGTCTGGGAAAACCGGCCCATTCTCATCAGCTTCCCGAGCGCGGAAGAGCTGATGCAGATTCCGTACCGGAGCAAGAAGGCGCTTACGGGCGATGTGCGGATTGTTACGATTGAGGATGCGGACATCTGCGCCTGCTGCGGCACGCATGTGACACACACGGGCGAGATTGGCCTTATCAAGATTTTCTCCTGCGTGAAGTTCCACGACGGCGTGCGCCTGGAGATTCTCTGCGGCATGCGGGCGTATGAATATGTGAACCGGCTGCTTGCGCAGAACCGGAAAAATTCGGCGCTGCTGTCCGCCAAGCCCGCGCAGACCGCGCAGGCGGTGCAGCGGACGCTCGACGAGTTGGCTGCGGTCAAGTACCGGGCCGGGCAGCTGGAAAACGAGCTGTTTTCCATCCGCGCGCGCTCATACGTCGGCGGAGAAGATGTGGTTTTGTTTGAACCGGCGATGGTGCCGGACAGCGTCCGGCGCTTTGCCGACGCGATTATGGAGCACTGCACAGGCCGGATTGCGATTTTCGCGGGCGACGATCAGACGGGCTATAAATACGCGCTGTGCCAGACGGGCGGCGATCTGCGCGCGCTCGTCAAAGAGATGAACGCGGCGCTCTCGGGCCGCGGCGGCGGCAAGCCGTTTTTTGCGCAGGGCTCTGTGCAGGCCGCGCGGGCGGAAATTGAAGCGTTTTTTCAGACACACTGAATGATATTTTCGGATATATAAAAGGAGAGCAAGCGATGTTACAGGATATTGCGCCGCACATCTATCACAACCAGATGTCCTGGAAGGAGCCGGAGGCGGATGATTTTGTCCTCTGCTATCAGGGCCGGACGCTTTATTGCCGCTTCGACGGCGATCAGCTGGTGCTGCCGCGGGTGAAGGACGTGCCGCAGGGCGCGCTGCAGTATGCATTTTCCATCGGCCATCGGGCAGACTATCTGCTCTCGGATGTGAAGTTTGAAGAGAAGGACGGCTTTTCCTATCAGCAGACCGGAAAGCTCCGGAGCCTGATGCCGAGCCCCGCGCTCATGGCGGCAGCAGCGGGCGAGAGCCTGTACCGCTGGTATGACAGCCAGAGGTTCTGCGGCCGGTGCGGAAAGCCGATGGAAAAGAGCAAGACGGAGCGGGCCATGGTGTGTCCTGTGTGCGGGAACACGGTGTATCCCAAAATCTGCCCGGCGGTCATAGTGGCGATTCACGACGGGGACCGGATTGTGCTGACGAAATACAAGGACCGGCCCTTTACGAAGTATGCCCTGGTTGCGGGATTTAATGAGATCGGCGAGTCGATTGAAGACACGGTGCACCGCGAGGTGCTGGAGGAGACGGGCCTTCGGGTCAAGAATCTGAAGTTCTACAAATCGCAGCCCTGGGTCTTTACAGACACGCTGCTTATGGGCTTTTACGCCGAGCTTGACGGCGACGACACCATTACCATTGAGGAAGACGAGCTGTCCGAGGGCGCGTGGTTCCACCGCAGCGAAATTCCGGAAGACCACTCCCACATCAGCCTGACGGGCGAGATGATGGAGATGTTCCGGCAGGGAATTGTATAAAGGAAGGGCGAAGACAGATGGAGCAGGAAAAGCGGACGCCTGAACAGGCGGAAGAAGAGCTGGTGCAGGTCGGAAGAGACGGCGCGCAGGCGCCGGAGCAAAATCCGTCCGTTTCCGCGCAGCAGAGCGCGGAGGAGCGCAAGGCTGCGGCGCTGCGCGAGCGCATTGCGGTGTTCCGTGTGCTGGCGGGGGCATATCTGATCTACCTTGCCGTGCAGCTGGCAAAGAGCTTTGCCGCGCGCGTGGTGTGGGACACGTCAAAGATTATTTTCCTGTGCGGCGGCATTGTGTTCGTCGCGGCGGGGATCTGGCTGATCGTGTTTTACGGCAGGGATTTGCTCAAAAAGCTGATCGACGAGATCAAGAACCAGAAATGAGGATAGACCATGGACAATTCGATGAACAACCTGATGGACCTTCTGTCGCTGGCCTGCGGCGGATACTGTCTTTATACGTGGGTGAAGCTGCTGGTGGGCAAGCGGCTGTTTGAAAACGGGCTTCTGATGCCGAAGAACAAGAAGCCGTCGGACTGTCTCGATGAGGCGGCGTACATCGCTTATATGCGCCCGCGCATCGGTGTGCTGGCCATCACGCTGCTTTTGTTTACGGCGTTTTCCATCGTCAACACCAGAAGCGAAACGCCGATTCTGCCGCTGCCGTGGGCGCTGATTCCGTGGGCGGTTGAGGCAGGCATTCTGATCTGGTTTGCGGTGTGCAGCTCCAGGGCGATCCGCGACTACTTTTAATACCTGGCAAAAAATCTTTGATTTTTTGCCAATGGGAATGCGCCGTGCGCGGTGCGAACTCTGCGAGGCTTTTTGGTGCGCTGCGGCATGCAGCGCACCTTTTTGCGCGAAACATGGCACAGGACAGTTGTAAAATGAATATGCGTGTGATAAACTAAAACGGTTGTAAAACTGACACGAGTTGGAGGGCTATCCCATGTAGCAGCGCGTGAACGTGAAAGAGAAAGCAAGTTAGAATTTGGAGGCAGATTACATGGCAACCCTGAAAGAAGAAATCTCCCGGCGCAGAACGTTTGCGATCATCTCGCATCCTGACGCCGGTAAAACGACACTGACCGAAAAGTTCCTGCTCTACGGCGGGGCGATTGCACAGGCGGGCGCGGTCAAGGGCAAGAAGAACTCCCGTGCGGCTGTGTCGGACTGGATGGAAATTGAAAAGCAGCGCGGCATTTCCGTCACGTCCTCTGTTATGCAGTTCCAGTATGAGGGCTTCTGCATCAACATTCTGGACACCCCGGGCCACCAGGACTTCTCCGAAGACACCTACCGCACGCTCATGGCGGCGGACTCGGCGGTCATGGTCATCGACGGCGCGAAGGGCGTCGAGCCCCAGACCCGGAAGCTGTTCAAGGTCTGCGCGATGCGTCATATTCCGATCTTTACATTTATCAACAAGATGGACCGCGAGTCCAGAGATCCCTTCGATCTGCTGGACGAGCTGGAAAACGAGCTTGGCATCGAGACCTACGCCTGCAACTGGCCCATCGGCTCCGGCAAGGAGTTCCAGGGCGTGTATGACAGAAGAGCGGGGCAGCTGCTGTTCTTCTCCGGCGTCTCGGGCAAGAACCGCGCGGACAAGCTGGAAATTTCGCTGGACGATCCGCAGGTCTCCGAACTCATTGGCGAAAAGCGCCACGCGCAGCTCAAGGACGACGTGGAGCTGCTCGGCGCGGGGCGCGAGTTTGATATGGAGGAAGTGCAGAGCGGAAACCTCTCTCCGGTGTTCTTCGGCTCGGCGCTGACAAACTTCGGTGTGGAGCCGTTTCTGGAAGAGTTCCTGCGCATGACGCCAAGCCCGCTGCCGCGCGAGGCGGACTGCGGCCTGATCGACACGTTCAGCCCCGATTTTTCGGCGTTTGTGTTTAAAATCCAGGCGAACATGAATAAAGCCCATCGCGACCGGCTGGCCTTCATGCGCATCTGCTCGGGCAAGTTTGAGCGCGACGCGGAATATTTCCACGTGCAGGGCAACAAGAAAATGCGCCTGTCGCAGCCGCAGCAGCTGATGGCCTCGGAGCGCGAGATTGTGGATGAGGCCTATGCCGGTGATATTATCGGCGTGTTCGACCCGGGCATTTTCTCGATTGGCGACACCATCTGCTCGCCGGGCAAGAAGTTTAAATTCGGCGGCATTCCGACCTTCGCGCCAGAGCATTTCTCGCGTGTGAGCCCGAAGGACTCCATGAAGCGCAAGCAGTTCATCAAGGGCACCGAGCAGATTGCCCAGGAG
>CAKUCT010000161.1 GCA_934643765.1 uncultured Oscillospiraceae bacterium | reverse complement strand
GATGATCGCCGAACTCCGGGTAGTTGAACAGCACATTGTTCCGCTCAAATCCCGTCGGGTCAACTGTGTCGTCATAATAGGTGTAGTCGCCGACCGTGAAATTTGGCGCGGTGACGACGTTCTTGATGAAGCAGGAGGTTTTGTATTCATTCGGAAAGACCGCGTTTGGGTTCGGAATATTCATCATCATTTTGTCCTTTCTAACCGTTTTTCCATCACAAAATTCGTGAGCGCAACGCCCTGCCCCCGATGATCTTTGTGGACGTACAGCCTGTCCAGATAGTCTTTCGCGTCTACGCCGTGAACGGTTTGGTAAAAGAGTTCTTCGATTTTACAGAAACACTTTTTTGCTTATTGCGGCGCAGGATTTGCGCTGCGGATTCGATAAACCGGTATTTATCTGCACAAATCGTCTACCGTTTCATATACAAAAGCGGATAAGGATTGCCTTCCTCGTCAAGCTCTGTTCGCTTGTAGGTTTCAAAACCCATATGCTCGTAAAATCCGACCGCCTGCGGATTCTGTTCATTGACCGTCAGTTCAACGATCCCGTAATTTTCAATACCATATTGGAGCATCTGCTTTCCAATGCCTTTCCCCCGTTCCTCCGGCGCGAGAAACAGCATCTCCAAGCGTCCATCCTGAACGCCCATAAATGCAATCGGCTGTTCGGTTTCGGCAACGATCAGATGCTCCACGCTTTTGAGCGCCTTCGGCACATATGCCCGGATCGCTTTTACTTCCGCGTCTGAAAGGAACAAATGCGTTGCCCGAACGGACTGTTCCCAAATCTCCAAAAGCGCAGCCAATAACGGCTGGCTTCTGTCTTGTACTTCGTAAAGTTTCATCGTTTATCTCCGCGCTTGAATTTGGACTATGAACCAGAGTCCTTCACTCCGCCAGTCGTTTCAGCGTATCACCCGCGATGCGGCAAACTGTCCAGTCTGACATAGGTTCCGCGCCCAGAGAAAGGTAGAAGTCAATACTCGGCTTGTTCCAGTCGAGGCACCACCATTCCAGACGACCGCAGCCGCGCTCGACCGCAATGGACGCCAGTTTTTTGAGGATCGCCTTGCCGTATCCCTTTCCGCGGCATTCGGGCCGGACATATAAATCTTCCAGATAAATGCCTGCGCGCCCCAAAAACGTGGAGAAGTTATGGAAAAACAGCGCGAAACCGACCTCTTTTCCGTCTTCCACGGCAAAAATTACTTCTGCCTTCTGCTTATCAAAAATCCATGCTTCGAGTGTTGCTTCATCCGCAACGACTTCGTCCAGCATCTTTTCGTAATCCGCAAGCTCCTTGATAAATTGCAGGATCAGGCCGGTATCCTTCCGCTCAGCATTCCGGAATGTCAATTTGTTCTCCATGCTGGTTTTCTCCGTAAGCTTTGATTTGTAACCCTACACCTTCACGTTCGGATTGGTATATTGCCCGTGCTTCTTCGTTCTGCTGCCGTACTGGATGGCAAACTTCGGGCAGCGGTGCAGGCAGCCCAGGCACATGACGCATTTCTCTTTGACCCAGACGGGTGTTTTCTCCCGCATTTCGATCGCCTGCACGGGACATTTCTTCGCGCACAGCCCGCAGCCGATGCAGGTATCCTCCACATGGAGATGGGCGGTGCGCCGCACTCTGCTGTTATAAATCGGCTCGGCAATCAGCTTCGTAATGACCGCCGGAGTGCGCGGACACATATGGCGGTTGGTGCGGCGTTCTCGGACGGTCTGAATCATGCTGCTAATTTCTGATTCCGTGTGTTTCGTATACTTTGCAACCTGTTCCGGCGTGGAAAGGTCAAAAATCGGCGTCCAGGTGTCCGGCATCCGGACGGAATAATAGGCGTCGATGCGGCGCCCCTTGATGGCTTCCTTTGCCATCGCGCCAATCGCGCCGGGCGTTGTGCCATAGGTCGCGGCAAAGTACAGATACTTCGTCCGGAACGATGCCTGCTCCAGAAACTTCTTGACGATGCTCGGAAGCCCCCAGTCATAGGTCGGCGAGATCACGCCGATGGTTTCATCTTCAAATGTGAAGCGCTTTTCTCGCATGCAGTCTGTGATCGACAGCACTTCCTGTGCATCCGCCTCCGCCAGCCGCGCCGCGACATATTTACAGTTTCCCGTTGCAGAAAAATATAAAATCATTTGCTTCCCTCTTCGATTTAATTGCGCATTTAGACGCTGCAAATTTACGCGGCCGGTCTGCTCCATTCGCCGGTATCGGTGTCTTTTGGCCCGACAAGCTCATTTTCGCCGTCCCCTGCATCGGCTGCACGCCGTGCGCAAATAGAAATTATTATGCCTCTGTCTTGCGGCGTTTCACACACTGCTGGATCATGCCTACGATATACTCTGTGGAATCGGCGCAGCCATTTTTAAACCATTCTGAGATGATGGCCATCAGACCGTGCAGATAAAACGCCATAAGGTATGGCCGGTCCCGGTCCGCGACGCCGTAGCGGTCAAGAATCGGCGTGATGACATGCTGAAAAAGGCCCGCATAACTGCCCTCCAGCCGCAGCGCGGCCGCATTTGAAATGCCCGTGCGGAACAGCCGCTGATTTTCTTTGATGTAGCTGAGATACGGTGTCAGATATTCCGGCGTGATCAGATACAGCTCATCCAGCGGGCAGGTGCGCAGCTTCGCGACAAAGGCTTCTGCATCCTTCTTCATGTAGGAGAGAAACTGCTCGTTCATGTGGTTGACGCTCTCTGAAAGCAGGTCTGCCATTGTCTCATAGTGCAGATAGAAGGTGGATCGGTTGACGCCCGCTGTTTCGCAGAGTTCTTTGACCGTGATATAGGAAAAATCCTTCTTTCCGAGAAGCTCCCAAAGTGCTTCGTCCATTCTTGCGGCGGTTGCAAAGTATTTGCTTTCTGATTTATTCAATCGTCTCCACCTTCTTTCGTAATGTCCGGGTTACTTTTCGCTGATCTGCTTTGCCAGCTCCATGATCTCAAAAGCGTATTTCTGCTTGCCGTTTGCCAGCAGCTTCTTGTAGATCGGATAGTTGATGCTCATACCAATCATGCCAAGTATTCCGATGATAATACCAAGCACAAAAGAGCCCGTGGACCCATTGCCAATCTGTCCCATGGCAAGGCACATCCCGGTGCCGAACACAAGGGCGGCAACGATGCCGAGGGTATAGCCGAAGACATTGGCGGGCAGTTTGGCCTTTGCGTCCAGCTTGCGGAGCGCGATGACCTTTGAGGTGTCCTTGGGCGCATATTCGTTTGCGAGCTATTCTGCGTAAATTTTATCGGTGTTCATAGTGGAATTCCTCCTTCATTTGATGGCTCCATGATAGCATCAAACATGAAGACACAGAACAACACCGATGGTGATTTGTGTCGCGTTCAAACAGAATATATCATCCAATTTTCATTGCGGCTTCTCCCGGCCGGAAGTTACACAAAGCGCAGAATTTTCTTGATCTGTTCAAGATTCCCGGCAAAATAGATTCCCTCCTGCCGCTCTTTGGTGGACAGGCCCTTATCAATCATGTGCTCCAGAAGCGCCTTCAGATCGTCGTAGTAGCCGTTCAGATTGTAGAGAATGCAGGGCGCGTTCAGGTGCCTCAAGGACACCTTGGACATAACCTCCGCAATTTCCTCCAGCGTCCCCGTTCCGCCGGGAAACGCAATAAAGGCATCGCCCAGCTCGATCATTTTCCGTTTGCGCTCTGCCATATCCTCGGTCACGATGAGCTTTGTCAGACCATGATGCTGAAACTCCTCTTTGATAAAGAACTGCGGTTCCACGCCGGTCACTTCTCCGCCGGCCGCCAGAACGCTGTCGGCAATCGCGCCCATCAGGCCGGATTTAGAGCCGCCATAGACCAGCGCATTTCCGCTGTTTCCAATCCATGTTCCCAATTCCTCGACTGCTTTTCGCAGGCCCGGGTCATTTCCTTCGTTTGCGCCGAGATAGACGGTAATGTTCATGCGCGTTCCTCCGTTGCTCTTTGATATGAAAAAGGCAGTCAGACGCTTAGCCTAACTGCCGGTAGGTACTCACCCAAACATATTATATGGAAAAGCTGCTTGCTTGTCAACGAACGCCGGACGCCGCGGCTCTTTGCGCGTAAAATCATTCTTTGTCGCCGGTAATAAAGTAGTCGCAGTAGGCCCCGCCCTTAGCAATCGTCTGCGCTCTGTGCAGAACGCCGTGCTGCAGCGTAATCATCACCTCGTCCAGTTCACAAAATAGCGGCATCAGCTCCGAAACACCCAGCTTTTTGGCATAGGTACAGATCGGGCAGCGCGTGATGCGGTAGTAGCACGCACCCTCATACGGCTGGCCCACAAAGTCCACCTTGAACGACGTCGGATATTGCTGTTCTTTTTCCGGTTTGTACCATCTGGCGTACTTCACAACGCTCTTTTTGTTTTCATTCTTGCCCTTTTGCGTGTTCAGGTCGGTCTTCGCAAAGTACCATTTGATGTGATACAGCGAGCGCCGCATCATTTCCTGCACCGTCTGCGGCGGAATTTGCTTTCCGCTTGCGACATATGGCGCAACAAAGGCCAGCGCAAACAGCTCGTTGTAGGCCATG
>CAKUCT010000160.1 GCA_934643765.1 uncultured Oscillospiraceae bacterium | reverse complement strand
CGCTGCGTCGATGGCCTGCCGCATGGACCTGGCGCCGGCCTCGCTGCCGTCCGGATGGCCATGGACGCCGCCGCCCCCGGCCAGCATGACATCGGTGCCGACAGCCTTGACGATCTTTTCAACCGCCAGCTGCGTCGTACCGCCCGAGCAGGCGTACATCCGCGGCCTGCTCGACGGCCGCAGCCATCTTCTTCGCCTTGGGCGTATAGTCGATCACAATGGTTCTGTAAGTCATAAAAATACCTCATTTCAAAAGATCTGTTTGATTAGGATTGCCGGTTTTGCGGGAAATCCCGGCAGATTGACACAAAATTTTGCTGAGAAAATGTTCTTGCAGCACGCGCCCTGGTTCACGCTGTTTTCTGTTTGCCAGTAAGGCGGTTGAACACGAGAAGCGCTGTCGTCGTAATCAGCACGCACAGAACGGCCATCGCCATGCCAAGCGACACACTCCCCTGCTCAAACTCGCGGTTGATATACGTTGAAACGACGAGCGTGTTTGGTGGCGCGATGAGGCTTGCCGTCACGAGCTCGCGGAAGGCGATAATGAAGATCATCATCCACCCGGCAAAAATACCGCGGGAGATCATGGGAAGCGTCACGCGCCGGAAGACATAGGCGGGTGTGCCACCAAAGACTCTTCCCGCCTGCAGGAGGCTGTCATTGATCTGGGTAAAGGCGGACGTGACATACTGCACCGTATAGGGAAGATATAAAACCACATAGGCAAGAACCATGATCCAGATTGTGTTATAAAGCGGAATGACTTTGTAGATCGCGTTCCAGAACAGCATGATGCCGATGACAAGGACAATGCTCGGAAGCATCTCGGGAAGCAGGCTGATGCCTTCCAGCACTTTTTTGAAAAATCCTTTCGACTTCCGCACAGCCACAACAACACCCGTGCCGAGCACGGAGCAGATTGTCGCCGACGAAACGGCGAGAAACAGGCTCTTCCAGATGGAAGAAAGCGCCTTCGGCGTGGTCAACAACTCTTTATAGTGGTCCAGCGTGAAGTTCCCGGCCGCAAGCCCATAGCCGCGGAGCTTGATGAGCGATGTGGAAATAATCGAAAAGTACGGAACGCCGATGGCGATCACTACAACAAGAAAAATCCACAGCCACGCAGCCGCTTTTCCGAGAGCGGACAGCTTTGTTTTTGCAGGGCGGCTTCCTTTGCCGCTGACAAGGCGGTAGCTGGTGTGGGCCGTGATGGTGTTCTGCAGCAGCCACATGGCCATGCAGATGCAGACCAGAATGGAAGAAAGACTGGCCGAGCGGCCGAAGTCAATCGGCGCGGTGGTGGAGTAGCGGTGAATGTCGGTGGTAAAGACGTAAAAGCCGATACGCCTGCCCAGCATGTAGGGCGTTCCGTATTCAGAGAGCGTTTTCACGAACACCAGAAGCGCGCCGATGGCGTAGTTGCCCGTGAGCAGCGGAGCAAAAATCTTCCGCAGCCGCACAAAAAATCCCGCGCCGAAGACCGCGCCGCTCTCTTCCAGACTGGCCGGGATGTTCAGCATGGCATTTTTGAGCATGGTCATGAGGAACGGAAATACATGCAGGCTCATGACCAAAACTAAACCGCCGAAGCAGAAAAAGCCCTCGGACCAGGCGCCTGTCGCCGGGAAGAGCTGCTGGAACAGTCCCTTTTTCTGCATGAACAAAATCCAGCCCATGGAAGCAATGTAAGGCGGCGTCATGAATGGGATCATAAAGATGATGTCCAGCCATCCATGCTTTTTCAGTTCGGTGCGCGCAAGCAGGTACGCTGTCGGCACAGCGATGACGGTTGCGCACAGCACAACGCACAAGCCCAGCAGCAGCGAATTGCAGATTGTCTGCACATTTTCCGCGCCGGAAATCGCCTGCCACGCCTGACACAGGTCAAGGCGGCCATCCGTGATGACCGCCTTGGCGAACACTGTGATCAGGGGGCAGAGAATGAGGCCGGTTTCAATCGCCAGCAGGAACACCCGCGGGAGATTCTTTTGAAGATGCGTCGTTCTCATAGCCCCTCCCTGTTTACTTGCAGAGGCTGTTGAGCTTCGCCGCGGTATCAGAGGCAACCTCCATCATCTTTGTCCAGTCCGTCGGGATCTGCGGAATGTCGGAAAGATTGGTGCGGCTGTCGCACTGGATATCGCTGCGGCCGGGCAGAAGGTAGGCATCAGCCACAAGCTGCTGCGCCTCATCCGAGAACAGGAAGTCGACAAACGCCTTCGCATTGTCCATGTTGGGCGCGGTTTTGAGAATCATAGCCGGGCGGGGGTTCACGACCGTGCCGGAGGCGGGATAGTAGATGTTCAGCGGCTCGCCCTTTGCCATGGAGGAATAGGCGTTGTAGTCCACACCCGCAATCAGAATACCCTTTTCTCCGGTGGTGACAGCTTCAAGCGCCGCCTTGTTTGCGCCGGGGACACTCAGGCCGTTGTCGGCCCAGCTCTGCATGACAGCCTCGCCGTCATCGGTGCCGGTCACGAAGCCTGCCAGGAAATCCTTGCACGCGCCGGACTTTTCGGGGTCGGGAATGGCGGTCATGTCCTTGTACTGCGCGTCCGCGAGCTCTGCCCAGTCGGCGCTCAGTTCGGGAACAACCGTCGTGTTGTAGATGACGCCCACTGCGGAGGCGCTGGAGCCGAAGAGCATGCTGTCTTCGTCAATCCAACCGTCGTTGACCTTATCGGCATTGGCGGGGGTATAGCTCTCAAGCTGGCCGTCTGCCTTCATGCCGAGGCCATCGGACCACGAGGCGAGAATGACGACATCGGCCACAGGATTTGCCTGTTCGGCTTCTAACCGCGCAAGGATTTCACCGGTCGTGCCCTGGAACTGTTCAACCTCAACGCCGGTCTTGTCCGTGAACGCAGCGGCCAGCTTGTCGGCAAGACCCGCGGGACTTGGCATATAGACGGTGACTTTACCGGAAAGCGCGGGCACGTCTTCGGCGGCGGGAGCCTCTTCGGCGGGTGTTTCTTCCGCCTGGGCCGGAGTGGTCGCAGCTTCTTCGCTCTGGGCCGGGGCAGGTGCTTCTGCAGCCGGTGCTTCGGTCTTTGCGCAGGCGGCAAGGCTCAGGCAAAGGCAGGCCAACAGCAATAATGCAAGCAATTTCTTTTTCATGATGCTGATTTCTCCTTTTCGTTGCAAACAATGATCTGATTTGGGTCTATATAAACGGGAAGCGGTTCACCAACGGCAGCCTTGCGCCGCGTGTGAACGGTCCAGGTGGTGTCTTTGTATTCCAGCTGCACGTTGTAGCTCTCGCCGAGATACTCCTCGCCGGCGACCGGCAAATCAAACCGCCGGTAACCGGGTATCTCATCGAGTGTCGCCGCCTCCGGGCGGAAGAGCTCCGTTTCACTCAGCCAGTTGGATTTGCCGACAAACCGCGCAACAAACTGTGTCGCCGGCCGGTGGTAGATCCCCTCCGGCGCGTCATATTGCTCGATGGCTCCAGCGTTCAGAACGGCGATGTGGCTGCTCATGCTCATGGCCTCCACCTGATCGTGCGTGACAAAGACGGCGGTGAGGCCCAGCGAGGCAACCAGCTCCTTGAGTTCCTGGCGCATCTGCTCGCGCAAAAGCGCATCGAGCGCGGAAAGCGGCTCGTCAAAAAGAATGCAGCTCGGCTGGATGACAATCGCTCTTGCAAAGGCCACGCGCTGCTGCTGCCCGCCGGAGAGCTGATGGGGATAGCGCGCCGCAAAATCCTCCAGATGCACAACGCGCAGCGCCTCGCGCACCCTGGCCTGCAAATCCTGCGTATCTTTCCTGGCCCGCAGACCGAACGCGACGTTCTCAAACACCGTCATGTGCGACCAGAGGGCAAAATCCTGAAACACGAAGCCAAGCCCGCGCTTCTCCGGCGGCAGATTGATTTTTCGCGCCCGCGAGAACACGCACTGTTTGTCAAACCAAATTTCTCCCCCGTCCGGCGTTTCCAGCCCCGCAATCATGCGCAGAAGCGTCGTCTTGCCGCAGCCGGAAGGGCCGAGCAGAGTCGTAAAGCTGCCGCTTTCAATCGTGAGCGTGACCGGTTTTATCACCTGCTTTTTCTCAAAGCACTTCGTGATTCCTATCAAACGTATTTCCATACCGTTCCTCTTTTCTGTACGCGGGTCAGTATAGCAGTGCCATGTAAAGCAGAAGCGCAGCGGTACGTAAAATTGTTGTAAAAATTTGTCGGACGTTCTCCGGGCCTTGCAATGCCATATCCGCTGAAAAACAAAAACAGCCCGGGCGCGCACCAGATTGGTACGCGCCCGGGCTGTTTTCAAATAGGTATTGTGTAGCCGCGCCGTCAGCTCAGATCACCGGCAGCTTTGATTTTCACGCGGTTGGTATTGCCGGGATAATAGGCCAGCGGAACATCTTCCATTTCAATGATTTCCACCGTCTGGCGCACAGCGCTTGCCTCCACGGCAAGCTCAATGGCCTCGTTCTTCGCCTTTTCCAGCGACTGCTCGCGCGGCAGCTCGTCGTAGTTCATCAGCTTTTCATACGTGCCGCTGACCTTGGAGATGGCAGAGCCGATGGCGTTCGCGCAGCCGAAATGCTCCGGCTTCAGGAC
>CAKUCT010000159.1 GCA_934643765.1 uncultured Oscillospiraceae bacterium | reverse complement strand
TCGTAGCTCTCAAACAATGCCATTTTCGTGTCCTCCCTCTCTTAGTCCTTGCGGGGGTCAATATACTTGGCAGCGTTGTCCCACTGACCATAGTGACCCTGGGCCTTCTTCATCGCCTCGGCGGGCTCGTCGCCGGCCTTGATGAAGTCCATCATCTTGCCGAAGTTGATGAACTCGTAGCCGATGATCTCATCGTCCTTGTTCAGAGCGAGCTTCGTGCAGTAGCCCTCGGCCATCTCCAGATAGCGCGGGCCCTTGGACTTGGTGGCGAACATCGTGCCGACCTGGCTTCTCAGACCCTTGCCAAGGTCTTCCATGGAAGCGCCGACGGCCAGGCCGCCCTCGGAGAACGCAGACTGGCTGCGGCCGTAGACGATCTGGAGGAACAGCTCACGCATTGCCGTGTTGATTGCGTCGCAGACGAGGTCGGTGTTGAGGGCCTCGAGAATGGTCTTGCCGATGAGAATCTCGGAAGCCATTGCTGCGGAGTGGGTCATGCCGGAGCAGCCGATGGTCTCAACCAAGGCCTCTTCGATGACGCCGTCTTTGATGTTGAGCGACAGCTTGCAGGCACCCTGCTGCGGTGCGCACCAGCCCACGCCATGGGTAAAGCCGGAAATATCCTTGATCTCCTTGGCCTGAACCCACTTGCCTTCCTCGGGGATGGGAGCAGGACCGTGATATGCGCCCTTGGCAACCGGACACATATGCTGTACTTCTGCAGTATAAATCATAAGAGTCTTCCTTTCAGACAGAATTTCTCAAAGCAGCCGGAGCGGCAGCATTGTGCCGGCCCATAGTTGCCGATATTACGATTGGATTATACCCAAATTTCGCAGGAAAGTCAAGAAATCCGCTGGAAAATCCGCTCGGATTTCAGGCTTGTGTTTCGTCAAAGTGCCAAATTGGCAGTGCATTTCCTCAGAAATCCAGCCGCTTTTCCAGACACACGAGTTTCACGTCCGGAATGCCGTTGAACACGCAGCCGATGACGCCGGACTCTAGAAAGCCGAGCTTTGCGTAAAAGGCGCGCGCGGGGTTGTTGATGACGTTGGTATCCATGCGCAGATAGCGGCAGGCATGTGCCTTGGCGTACTGCTCATAAAACGAGACGAACGCCGTTCCAAAGCCGCTCCCGGCGCACAGCGGGTCCACGACCAGCGTGTGCAGTACCATAATTTCTTTTTCCGGCGCGTCTTTATAAAGCCAGTCACCGTTCACATATTCCGGCACCTGCTCCTGGTTGATGCGCGCTGCGGCGCAGACCTTTCCATCCGATTCGAGCACAAACAGATCGTCCGCCGCCAGGGCCGTGCGTGCAAAGGCTTCCGTTGGATAGACGCCGCGGACCCAGCCGATGGTTGCTTTTCCAGACTCCTCTTTTGTCTGGATTCTGTCGTAAATACCGGCAATGGCTGGGATATCCCGTTCATTGGCTTTTCTGATTGTGTAGTCCATTGTTTTCCTCCATTTTTCAAAGGACCGGGTTGCAGCCACAACCCGGTCCTTTTGAATCACGCATCAAGTTTTGTCACCGACAGTCTTCCGTCTACGTCACCGGCGAGAGATTTTCGTTCCGGGCAAGGCGGGCGGGCGAAGGCGTACGGTCTGTACGTCGAGCCCGGCCAACGCTTCGCTGGGCGAAAAAGGGCCGTCAGCGCTCCGGCGAGAATTTTTCCGTCAGAAGAAGGCGCAAGGATGAAGGCGTACCGCGTGTACGTCGAATCCGCGCAACGCACTTATGACGGAAAAGATCCGCCGGATTACTTCGTACCAAAAATTCTGTCGCCTGCGTCGCCCAATCCCGGAACAATATATCCATGCTCGTTCAGATGATCGTCCAGCGCACCGGCGTAGAGATCCACATCGGGGTGCTTCTCGGTGATGCAGCGGATGCCTTCGGGGGCAGCGACGAGAACCATAAGCTTGATGTGCTTGCAACCGCGCTTTTTCATCTCGGCGATGGCTGCGTCGGCAGAGCCGCCGGTGGCGAGCATGGGGTCGACGATGAGAATGTCACGCTCGGCGACATCCTTTGGCATTTTGCAGAAATAGACATGGGGAATGAGGGTTTCTTCGTCGCGGAACATGCCGATGTGACCGACACGGGCAGACGGAACCATGCGCAGAACGCCGTCAACCAGACCAAGGCCCGCGCGCAGAATGGGAACAACCGCAAACTTCTTGCCAGCAAGCGTCGGCGCGTCCATCTCGCAGATCGGCGTTTCGATGTGTTTGGTGGTCATAGGCAGGTCGCGGGTTGCCTCATAGGTGATGAGCATGCCGATTTCACTGACCAGTTCGCGGAAATCCTTGACGCTGGTGTCCTTGTCGCGCATGATGGTCAGCTTGTGCGCCACCAGCGGATGATCCATAATGTGGACATGGGGGCCAAATTTGTTTTCGTTCATCCTTGATACTCCTTTTCCGTCCGGTTATTCTGTTTCCTGTTTCTCCAGTCTCGCGCGCTCCGCCTGCGACAAGCGCAGATAATTCGGCGCCAGCGCGCAGGCATCGCCGCCTTCGCCGCGCTGCGCCATCTGCCATGCGGCAAGCGCCACACCGGAGGCGCGCTGCTGACGCAGGTGCTCCGGAACACGCGTGAGCTGAGGAAGTCTTTCCAAAAGAGTAGTATAGCACAGCTCGGCGCCATCGCCAACCACAAATATTGTTTTTTCGAGTTTTTGTAGGTCCTGACATAAATCTTCCAGAGAAATAGCCCGGTCTTCCCGCAGGCGCGTCAGTTCGCCGCCTGCGCTGGAAAACACCGCGTTATAGACCTGCTCGCGTCTTGCGTCCATGCAGCAGCAGATGATGCCGTCCTGCACGCCACAGGCCAGCGCCATCGCCTCCAGGGTTGAGACGCCGTAGCACGGGATTTCTCTTCCCCAACTGAAGCCCTTCGCCGCGGCCACGCCGATGCGCACGCCGGTAAAGCTGCCCGGACCGTCTGCCACCGCGCAGGCGTCGATATCGCCCGGCGTCAGATCGCAGTTTTCAAGCAGATTCTGCGCCATCTGCATAAGCGTCCGGCTGTGCGTCTGGCCGGAATTCTGAAAATACTCGGCAAGCAGCCGCCCGTCGTCCAGCACCGCGACGCCCGCCGCCTTGGCAGACGATTCAAAGGCTAAGATTTTCAAAGCGCGCGCCTCCTTCCACTGTGATGCTCCGGCCGTCCGGATCATCCGCGTCCTTTTCAATCGTGATGCGGATTGCGCCCTCCAGCGCGTCTTCCACATTCTCGCTCCACTCCACCGCACACACGCCGCCTCTGGCTAAGTAATCCTCCCAGCCGATATCAAACAGCTCGTCGCTGGAGGAAAGCCGGTACATGTCAAAATGAAACAGCGGCATCCGGCCGGAAAGATATTCGTTGACGATGGTATACGTCGGGCTCGTCACGCGCTCCTGCACGCCGAGCCCCGCGGCAACGCCGCGCGTGAATGCCGTCTTCCCCGCGCCCAGGCCTCCATAATAGGCAATGACATCGCCCGGCTGCAGAAGCTGGGCCAGCTTTTCTCCGAGCCGCTCCGTCTGCTCCGGCGTATGCGTTAGGATTTTCATAGCTTCATCTCGCTTTTTGCGTAAGTTCTGGTTTATCGGCCTTATCTTAGCATGAATCGGCGCGAAATGCAAAGGAATTCCAGCCATCTTCCGCCAAAGAAAACTGCCAGTTTACAGCCCGGTGGAAATTTGATATAATACTATGTAATTATCGCGTTTTTGCAGAACAGGAGGTGACGCAGCTTGCGCGAAATTTTCCGGGCCATCCGGGAATTTGTCCGAAAAGCAGATATGATCCTGCTGGCGCTGTGTGTTACGGCAACCGTCTTTGGTATTGTTATCATTTCCAGCGCGACCAACAACATCGGCAGCGCGCGTTATGTGCGCACGCAGACGCTGGCCCTGATTCTGGGCATCATCGTGTATGTGGTTCTGACACTGATTGACGTTGACATCATCGCCGAGCGGCGCGAGTTGCTGCTGATTTTCAGCGTGCTGTTCATCGGCATGCTGCGCATCTGGGGCGTTGAGCGCGGCGGCAACAAGAGCTGGCTGGCGTTCAGCTTTCTGCCGTTCAATATCCAGCCGGCAGAAATCTGTAAAATTTTCTATATTCTGATTATGGCGAAGGTCATCAGCGTGGAGGAAAACAAGATTTCCTCTCCGCTGACGGTCGCAAAGCTCGCCGGTATCACGCTGCTTCTGGTGGGCGAAATCATCCTTGTCTCCGACGACCTTGGCGTTGCACTGTGCTATGTGTTCATTTTTATCATCATGGCCTATGTCGGCGGCGTGAACTTCATGTGGTTTTTGGCGGGCTTCGGCGCCATCGCGGTCGCCTCGCCGTTTTTGTGGAGCCATCTGCGAGACGACCAGCGCAACCGTATCCTCGTCATCTTTGATGAGACCATCGACCCGCAGGCGCAGGGCGTGCGCTACCAGATGAACCGAAGCATCCGCGCCCTGCAGAACGGAGGCATCACCGGCCAGGGTCTGTATCAGGGCAGCATGGTGCAAAGCGGCTCGCTTCCCGAGCAGCACAACGATATGATCTTCTCGTCCATCGGCGAAGAGCTGGGACTTCTCGGCTGCCTTGCAG
>CAKUCT010000158.1 GCA_934643765.1 uncultured Oscillospiraceae bacterium | reverse complement strand
ATGCGGAACAGGTTGACGGGGTCAACATCCCACAGACCGGTGTGGCTCAGCTTTTCCTTGATCTTTTCCGGGATGAGATCAGGGTTCTGCATCTGGGCGATGGTCGGGATGATGATATTGTTTTCCTTGGCCTTCTGGATATTGTGCTGAAGGCCCTCTTTGTGGATGGACAGATCAATGGTCTTGTTCATGTGGTTTCTCCTCCTGTTTTACTGTTGTCGAGATAGGAATATAGGGTGTATTTGGATATGCCGAAGTGTTTTGCGATCTTATCGCCGGATTTCGTGATCATCAGTGCGCCGGACTTGCTGAGATATCGGATGGCCTTTACCTTATCATCCTTCGTCATCAGCGCGACAGGTTTTCCGACCAGCTCATCGGCCTGACGGATCAGGTCCTCCAGCAGGTCTGCCACATTGAGCGTAATCCGCTCCGGCTCCTTGCGGGTCTGCGCGTCGACGGAGTTGAACTCGTGCAGCGTGTTTTCAAACATCTGCATCATGGAGATGTCATAGTTGATTCCGAGAATCGCCGCAACCTTCCCCTGCTCGTCGTGAATATACACCGAAGAGGATTTCAGGGTCTTTCCATCCTTTGTGCGCGTCAGATAACACAACTGGTCGGTCTCGCCGCTGTTTTCGTGCCCGAGCTGCTCCAGCACCACGTGCGAAGGCCCGTCGCCGACTTTGCGCCCGGATACATGGCCGTTTTCAATGGCGACAATTGAGCTGTACGCGCTCTTGTCCGAGATCTCATGGACCACCACCTCACAGTTCGGCCCGAACTGCGCAGCGATGCCTTTCGCGATCTGTCCCAGCATTTCCAGAAGTCTCGCGTCCAATGAATTATCACCTCCAAATATTGTTGCCCGTTCTTTATCCGGCAAAATTCTGTGCATCTTGCCAATGGATGCCTCTATCATACCAGTATTTTTTGGAGATTGCAATGGCTATTCAAAAATATTTTTAGGTTTCCAAACAATTTTTTCGCTCTTCCTTTTCCGAAGCGCACCTCACTTCGTCAGTTCCCGCAGAATGCACACAAACCCGTCGCAGGCTTTCGTCAGCTGGTCAATTTCAATGTACTCGTCACGCACGTGCGCAAGGCTCTCCAGCGACGGCCCGTAGCCGATGGTCGGAATCCCCGCCTCGCCGCAGAAATGGCTTCCGTTCGTGCAGAATGAAAAGTGCGACAGAGGCGCGTCGATGCCCGCGTCCATTAACCCCTTGCGCGCTTTCTGCACAAGCGCACTGTTTTCATCCACCTGCCACGCCGGGAAATACCGTTTGGCCCGGATGGTCTCGCCCGTCCAGCATTTCTCTTCACCGACCGCAAGATGGCATTCGGCCTGAAGACCCGGATGCGTTTTCTGCGCGCGGGCGATGGCCGCCTCCACCTGCCCCAAAATAACCGCCTCGTCCTCTCCGACCAATGTCCGCCGGTCAAAGGTCGCCCGGCAGCTGGCCGGGACGACAGACGAACCCGGATACGGCGCGGAGATGATATCCGTCAGCTCCAGAATGCCCTTGCCGAGAATCGGATGCTCATTCGGCACAATCTTCCGGATCTCGTCCACAACCGCCATCATCGCATACACCGCGTTGACGCCCTTTTCCGGGTTCGACGAGTGGCAGCTGACGCCCCGCGTCTCTACTACGACCTCCGCCCTGCCCCGCTGGCCGGTTTTGATGCTGGTGGATGTCGCCTCGCCGACGATGACGAAGTCCGGCTTTGCAAGGCGGGTGATTTCGCGCGGCGCAACGCCCTCAAAGCACTCCTCATGCACCGTGCACGATACGCAGATTTTGCCCGCAAAATCCTTTTTCGTCTGCTCTGCAAAGCGCGCCGCCGCCATAATTATGGCGCTGTCGCTGCCCTTCATATCGGATGTGCCGCGGCCATAGATTTTCCCGTCCGCAATTTCCGCGCCGAACGGGTCATGCTGCCACTGCGGCGCGTCGATCACATCCACGTGGTCAATGTGCCCGTCCATCAGAATGGTATTTCCGGGCCGGCTGCCGCGGATTGTTCCAAGGACGCTTCCGTATTTATCGATCACAACCTCGTCAAAGCCGAACTCCCTCATCCGGCGCGCAATCCGCTCCGCCACATCCCGCTCCCGGCCGGAAAAGCTCGGAATCCGAATCAGTTCCCGGCAAAATGCAATCAGATCATCGTTCGTAAACATCTGGCCGCCTCCTCCTAATTTTCATAGCTTCAGTGTACGCCGCGGCACGCGGCTTTGTCAATTCCGGCGTCCTGTCTTTTTGTAAGCCTTTGCGCCGCCGGATCTGCTTTTTGCGGCGGCCCGAAGGCTAAAAATTCGAAAGGCAGCGTTTTTCGGAATATCACAGTTTTTTTGTTTTGGCCGCCGTTTCATTTGTGAAACTCCCACAGAAAACACCCCCGGCACTTCCTGTTTTACCCGGAAACGAAAAAACTTTTAGGTTGGCAAAAATTTTGTTTGACAATAGGGTTTCTTGTGGTATGATGGATACAGAAAGGCCGCTCTGCGCCTATGGCGCCGACCTTGCACGTCAGGAAATACATATTAAAATAAAATATATTTAGGGGGTTACCGGTTTTATGAACTACGAAGCAATCAAGAAGGCAGCCGAAGGCTACAAGGCCGATATGGTCAAGTTCCTGCGCGACATGATCGCCATCCCGTCCGAGTCCTGCGAGGAAGAGGGCGTTGTCAAGCGCATCGCAGAAGAGCTGACGAAGCTCGGCTATGACAAGGTGGAGTTCGACAAGCTCGGCAACGTCATCGGCTGGATGGGCACCGGCGACAAGATCATCGCCATCGACTCGCACATCGACACCGTTGGCATCGGCAACCGCGACAACTGGGAAGCCGACCCCTATCAGGGCTATGAGACCGACGACATCATCTATGGCCGCGGCGGCTCCGATCAGGAAGGCGGCATGGCCGCTGCCGCATACGGCACGAAGATCATGAAGGACCTGGGCCTCATCCCCGAAGGCTACAAGATCATGGTCGTCGGCTCCGTGCAGGAAGAAGACTGCGACGGCATGTGCTGGCAGTCCATCGTCAACGAATACTTTAACGGCCCGGAAGACGCACGCAGCAAGGTCGAGTTCGTCATCTCCACCGAGCCCACCGACGGCGGCATCTATCGCGGCCACCGCGGCAGAATGGAAATCCGCGTCGACATGCACGGTGTCTCCTGCCATGGTTCCGCCCCTGAGCGCGGCGACAACGCCATCCACAAGATGGCTGAGGTCATCGAAAACGTCCGCGATCTGAACGAAAACGACGCTGCCGATGACAAGGAAATCAAGGGTCTTGTCAAGATGCTCGACCCGAAGTACAACCCCGAACACTACGAAGACGCCCGCTTCCTCGGCCGCGGCACCTGCACCACCAGCCAGATCTTCTACACCAGCCCCTCCCGCTGCGCGGTTGCCGACTCCTGCTCCATCTCCATCGACCGCCGCATGACGGCCGGCGAGACCTACAAGTCCTGCCTGAAGGAAATCGAGGATCTGCCCGCCTGCAAGAAGTACGCCAAGGACGTCAAGGTTTCCATGTACATGTACGACCGTCCCTCCTGGAACGGCCACGTCTATGAGACCGAGTGCTTCTTCCCGACCTGGATCAACAAGGAATCCGCACCGCATGTCCAGGCTCTGATCGACGCGCACCACGCACTGTGGGGCGAAAAGCGTCTGGCGCCCGACGCAAAGGCCGCTTCGACCCGCGACGGCCGTCCGCTGACCGACAAGTGGACCTTCTCCACCAACGGCGTTTCCATCCAGGGCCGCTATGGCATCCCCTGCGTTGGCTTCGGCCCCGGCGCCGAATCTCAGGCTCATGCACCGAACGAGATCACCTGGAAGCAGGATCTTGTCACCTGCGCCGCGCTGTACGCAGCGGTTCCGGGTCTGTACAAACCCGAAAACAAGGACGGCTCCGCAACGAGCTTCCGTCAGGAACTGACCGGCAACGACATCAAGTAACAAGGCAGCCAAATATCTTTTGAAACAGAACATAGAGAACTTTTAAGGAGAAATGATTATGAGCAAAACAGTTGAGCTTGCAAGACATCTTGAAAAACTGCACATCAACAACATGTACAAGACCGACTTCTACTGGACCTGGGACAAGACCGACGACGAGATTGACGCGGTCTTCACCGTAGCCGACGCCCTGCGCGATCTGCGCGAGCGCAACAAGTCCACGAAGATTTTCAACTCCGGCCTTGGCATTTCCATCTTCCGTGACAACTCCACGCGTACGCGTTTCTCGTTCGCTTCGGCCTGCAACTTCCTTGGCCTTGCCACGCAGGATCTCGACGAGAAGAAGAGCCAGATCGCGCACGGCGAAACCGTCCGCGAGACCGCAAACATGGTTTCCTTCATGGCTGACGTCATCGGCATCCGCGATGATATGTACATCCATCAGGGCCACGAATACCAGAAAACCTTCATGGACGCGCTGGAAGAGGGCTACCGCGACGGCATCCTCGAGCAGCGGCCGACGCTCGTGAACCTGCAGTGCGACGTTGACCATCCGACGCAGTGCATGGCCGATATGCTGCACGTCATCCACTACTTCGGCGGCGTGGAAAACCTCAAGGGCAA
>CAKUCT010000157.1 GCA_934643765.1 uncultured Oscillospiraceae bacterium | reverse complement strand
TCGACGGTATAGATATAGTCAAACGAATCGCGGTACGGCGTAAACGTGAATTTTCCCGGATAGAGTCTTTCCAGAACATCCCGCTCGTCATTTGTCACGCCGCGCAGGCAGAGCTTTCCGCCGCGCGCTTTCGCATCGTCCAGAATTTCCGCCAGCGCCGGGGCCGGATCGCCGGTGCCCGCCGGATAGAGATACGTATTGCAGCCGTCCTGTGTCAGAAGCTGCGTCACAAAACCGGCCGCCTCCGCGACCTCCCCGTAGTAGCATTCCCAGAAATACATATTGTGGAACGTATTGTCCGCGCCCGGCAGCTCCGCGCGCGACAGAATGTCCGTAATCCAAGCATAGTCCGCAATGGACGGTTTATGAAACTTCAGCATAAAAACCTCTTCATTTTATTTTTGCTCTTCTTTCAGTATACTACATCTGTCAATCGTTCCGGCCGGTATTTGTTGACAAAAACCTAAAAAACGGGTATGCTAGTCCCGTTAAAATACCGCTCACTTTCATTCGGTGCAAGCGGAGAAAGAAGGAACTTCCCATGTGCGATACCTGTAAAAAGACATTCTATATCACAACGCCGATCTATTATCCGTCGGCCAAGCTCCACATCGGCCACACCTACTGCACCGTGGCCACCGACGCCATGGCGCGCTACAAGCGCCTGCAGGGCTATGATGTCATGTTCCTGACCGGAACGGACGAGCACGGCCAGAAAATTGAAGAGAAGGCCAAGGCCGCCGGCATCACGCCGCAGCAGTTCGTTGACAACATTGTCACGGGCGAAAAGGGCATTCTCGACCTGTGGAAGCTGATGAACATCTCCAATGACCGCTTCATCCGCACGACGGACGACTATCACGTCGCGGCCATTCAAAAAATCTTCCACAAGATGTATGACAACGGCGATATCTACAAGGGCTCGTACAAGGGCAAATACTGCACGCCGTGCGAATCATTCTGGACCGAGAGTCAGCTGAAAGACGGCAAGTGTCCCGACTGCGGCGGCGAGGTGCACGATGCAGAGGAAGAGGCCTACTTCTTCCGTCTTTCCAAGTACGCCGGCCGCGTGCGCAAGCTTCTGACCGAGACCGACTTCCTGGAGCCCAAGTCCCGCGTCAATGAGATGGTCAACAACTTCATTGACCCCGGCCTGGAAGATCTGTGCGTCTCGCGCACCAGTTTTACCTGGGGCGTCCCGGTCGATTTCGATCCGGGCCATGTGGTCTATGTGTGGATTGACGCGCTGTTCAACTATATGACTGCGCTCGGCTTTGAAAACGACAAATATCACGATCTGGAGAAATACTGGCCGGCAGATGTCCACTTTGTTGGCAAAGAAATTGTCCGCTTCCACTCCATCATCTGGCCCGCGATGCTGATGAGCCTTGATCTGCCGCTTCCCAAGAAGGTCTACGGCCACGGCTGGCTCGTCATGGACGGCGGCAAGATGTCCAAGTCCAAGGGCAATGTCGTCGATCCGTATGTACTGGCGGAAATGTTCGGCGTGGACGCGCTGCGCTTCTTCCTGCTGCGCACGTTCCCGTTCGGCTCAGACGGCAACTTCTCCAACGAGCTTCTGATCAATACAATCAACATTGATCTTGCCAACGACCTTGGAAACCTCGTTTCCCGCACGACGGCGATGGTTGAAAAATACTTCGGCGGCACGCTGCCGGAAGCGCGCGAAGCGGGCGAGGTCGACGAGAGTCTGATCTCTCTGGTCTCTGGTCTTCGTGACCGGTATGAAGCGCAGATGGAAAAGTTCCAGTTCCAGAACGCGCTCGACGAGGTCTTCAAGTGCATCCAGAGAGCCAACAAGTACATCGACGAGACGATGCCCTGGGCCCTTGCAAAAGACGAAGCCAATAAAACACGGCTGGCGACCGTCATGTATAACCTGCTCGAGACGGTCCGCATCTGCACGACGCTGCTTCTTCCGTTCATCCCCGGCTCGTGTGAAAAGATCTTCGCGCAGATCGGCGCAAGCGCCGATGTGCAGATCTGGGACACGGCCAATGTCTGGGGCAAGCTCCCGGCCAACGTGACTGTTCATAAGGGCGAGGCTGTCTTCCCGCGCGTGGACGCCGAGAAGGCGCTCTCGAAGCTGGAAGAGCTCCATCAGGAGCAGCTCAAGGCCCTGCTGCCCCCGCTGGAGGTGGAGCCGTATATCGAAGAGAAGGTCGATTTTGACACCTTCTGCAAATCCGATCTGCGCGCTGTGAAGGTCAAAGCCTGCGAGGCCGTCAAGAAGAGCGACAAGCTTCTCAAGTTCACGCTCGACGACGGTTCCGGCACCGACCGCCAGATTCTCTCCGGCATCCACAAGTTCTATGAGCCGGAGCAGCTCATCGGCAAGACGCTGGTTGCAATTTTGAACCTGCCGCCGAGAAAGATGATGGGTCTGGAGTCCTGCGGCATGCTCATCTCCGCCGTGCATACGGAAAAGGGTGAAGAGAAGCTGCACCTTCTGATGATTGACGACGCCATCCCTGCCGGAGCAAAACTCTGCTGACGGCAATTAGAGGAAAAGGCTTTGCCTTTTCCTCTAATTGATTTTGGATTGCACCCTGCTGCAGCGCAAAGTTTTGGCAGCTTTGCTGCCAAAATTCACGTTTGCAGGGTGAGACGTGTTTTTTTCGCCGTACATGCCGCCGAAAAAAACGAATTTATATTTTATTTCGCGTCTGCGGACGCGAAACTCTGCGAGGCAGCGCGGCGTAAAGCGGCGCGAAACTCTGTAAGGCAATGGAGGGAAAGCTATGGTTTACGGTTTCATTGGTCTTGGCAATATGGCGGGCGCGATCATCCGCGGCATGGCCGGGAGCGGAAGTTTTTCCGGCGATACGATCTGCGGCTTCAACCGCTCGCCCGAAAAAACGCAGAAATTAGCGCAGGAAACCGGTCTCGTCCCGTGCCGGGACGCAAGACAGGTCGCGCAAACGGCGGACGTTCTGGTTCTTGCTGTCAAGCCGCAGATGCTGCCGGATGTTCTGCCGCTCATTCAGGATGTTGTCACGCCGCAAAAGCTCGTTGTGACCATCGCCGCGGGCAAGGGTTTTGACTTCTATGCGTCGTATTTTGGCCCCGGCGTGCCGTTTGTGCGCGTCATGCCGAACATCTGCGCGCAGGTTCTGTGCTCGGCCAGCGCCGTCTGCCCGAACGCCAGCTGCTCGCCGGAGCAAGTCGAGCTTGTCCGGGCAATGTTCCGCTCCGTTGGCGCGGTCTATGATATTCCCGAGGCGCAGTTTGCCGCGTTTTCGGCGCTCGGCGGCGCATCGGGCGCGTTTGTGCAGATGTACATTGACGCGCTCTCGTCCGCGGGCGTAAAGGCCGGGCTCTCCCGCAAGCTTGCACAGGAGATTGCCTGCCAGGCGACGCTCGGCGCGGCAAAGCTCTGCCAGGAATCTGGAGAGCATCCGATGGCGCTGGTCGATAAAGTCACCTCTCCCGGCGGCACAACGATTGAAGGCGTGCATGTCCTCAAAAAGTGCGGCTTTGAATCGGCCGTTATCGACGCCGTTGACGCCGTGATCGAAAAAGACAGGCGCCTCGGCTGAGCCACGGCGCTCTATACAAGACCCAGGTTCAAGCAGGTATCTTGAGCCCGGGTTTTTATAGCACCTCAAAATTCACAAATCAAAAATACCATCCAGAATGGTCGAACTATAGGGTTGCTGCGTGCCTCATATACCAAATTGAAGGCGTTTTAGCGAAAATGCTCTCGGCGCGGAGCGTTTGGCGCTTTTTTATCTTAATTTCTACTTGATAAATTGTTCAATCGGGTGTATGCTATATCTACAGGATAAAAATCCCATTTGGCAAACCCGGCGCAGGCTGGTGACGCAGCGCTGCGGTTTTGCTTTTCCTAAAATCTTGGAACTGCTTGTAAAAAGGGGTTGACAAGGATGAAACAGGTGCCATATACTGACAGCAGAGCAGAGCAGAGCAGAGCAGAGCAGAGCAGAGCAGAGCAGAGCAGAGCAGAGCAGAGCAGGTAAAACTCTGCGCTTTTGTGCTGTCCGCAGCACCGGTTTTTTGAATCGAAGGGCGCTTTTTGGCATGGGATGACCATGCCTGAACGGCGTCTTTTTCGTTTTTTGTATCAGTGCTCCAACCGCGGGGTGCCGCGAAATATATAAATATATATCAGACCAAGGAGGAAACACATGAAACGCAAGCTATTATCCATCGTGTTGGCGTTATGCCTGACGCTGACGCTGCTGCCGACGATGTCGGTGGCGGCTGGCAGCTACGCCGACACCAACGGCCACTGGGCCGAAAGCTCCATCGAACGCTGGAGCGCCTACGGCATCATCCAGGGCAGCAACGGCAAGTTTGACCCGGACGGTCAGCTTACCTGTGCACAGCTCGCCACCATTCTGGCAAGACTCCTGAAGCTGCCCGCCGCGAAGGACGCGGGCTTTATTGATAACCCGGCGGACGCCTGGCATTATGACGCCATCAACCGCTGCGCCGCCGCTGGCATTCTGAAAGGAAACGGCGACGGCACCGTGACGCCCGAGGCGCCCATCACCCGTGAGCGTGCCATGGTCATGCTGGCCCGCGCGCTCGGCATTGAGCCGCTGCGCAACCCCGACCTGACCAAGTACACCGACGCCGCGCAGGTCTCCGCCTACGCGCAGGGCTACGTTGCCGCGCTCATCGAGGTCGGTATCG
>CAKUCT010000156.1 GCA_934643765.1 uncultured Oscillospiraceae bacterium | reverse complement strand
AATTTTTCGACCCCACGCTTCTTAGCTGCGCGTCGATCGCCGTGTCGAGCCGCCGGGAAGAAATTGCTTATTACGCTGACGCGTAAACACAAAAGGGCTTCGGCCCTCTTGAAATTCCAGAAGTTCTAAGCATGTAGTACGTTGCCATTCAAGCGTCTATGCGGTTTTTGACAGCACTCTCTTTCTCGCCGGCCAGACATTCCTGATTTGCGTCGATTCGCAACGATCTGAATGCCGAGCAGCAAACCTTTCGACTCTACCGCCGCAAAGCATTTTTGCTCTGCAAAAATCTTTGCGGGGGGACAGATGGTGCAGCCCCGGGGTCTCAAAGGGGCCGCGGCCCCTTTGTTTTCGAAGGTGTCCAGAGGAAACCCTTTTTGAAAGGTTTCCTTTGGGTTCTTTTACGGGAGCCTCAAACCCATTTTTTCTTCTCAAGAAAAAACGGGTTTGAGAAAAAGCGCACCCTGGCATGCAATGCCAGAAAAAGAAAAAACCTTGGCGCTTTTGCGCCGAAAATAAACACCCTGGCATGTCATGCCAGAAAAAAGGAAGTACCCTATGGCAGAATTTTTGCCCATTTCGAAAGAAGATATGAAAAACCGCGGCTGGGCGCAGTGCGACTTTGTCTATATCATCGGCGACGCCTACGTGGACCATCCGTCGTTCGGCCACGCGATTATCTCCCGTGTGCTGGAGTCGCGTGGCTATAAGGTCGGCATCATCTCCCAGCCGGATTGGAAGAATCCCGATTCCATTACCATCCTGGGCGAGCCCCGGCTCGGTTTTCTGGTAAGCGGCGGCAACATGGACTCGATGGTGAACCACTACTCCGTCTCGCGCCACCATCGGAAAACCGACGCCTACACCCCCGGCGGCGTGATGGGCAAGCGCCCGGACTATGCCGTGACAGTCTACTGCAACTTAATTCGCCAGCGCTATAGAAAAGCGCCGATCATCATCGGCGGCATTGAGGCCAGCCTGCGCCGCCTGGCGCACTATGACTATTGGTCCGACAAGCTCAAGCGCTCGGTCCTTCTCGACGCGCAGGCCGATCTTCTGATCTACGGCATGGGCGAGCGCGCCATCTCGGAGATTGCCGACGCGCTCAACGACGGCATGGATATCCACGATATCACCTACATCGACGGCACGGTCTTCAAAGTCAAAGCGCCCGATGAAAATCTCACCTATCTGAAGCTTCCGTCCTATCCGGAGCTTGTCCGCGACAAGCGGAAATACGCCGAAAGCTTTTATCTGCAGTACCAGAACACCGACCCGTTTTCGGCCAAGCGGCTTCTCGAGCCGTACTCCGACCATGAATTTGTCGTCCAGAATCCACCGCAGAAGCCGCTCTCCCAGCCGGAAATGGACGCAGTGTACGATCTTCCCTACTGCCGCACGTACCACCCGAGCTATGAGGCGATGGGCGGCGTACCGGCCATTTCAGAGATTCAGTTCAGCCTTTCTTCCTGCCGCGGCTGCTTCGGCGCGTGCAGCTTCTGCGCACTGACATTCCATCAGGGCCGGATTATCCAGACCCGTTCGCACGCTTCGCTTTTAAAAGAAGCCTGCACCATGACAAAGGACCCGAATTTCAAGGGCTACATCCACGACGTCGGCGGCCCGACGGCGGACTTCCGCCAACCGGCGTGCAAAAAGCAGCTGACAAAGGGCGCGTGTCCGAACCGGCAGTGTCTGTTCCCCTCGCCGTGCAAAAATCTGATCGCCGACCACTCGGACTATCTGGCGCTGCTGCGAAAGCTGCGCGCGATTCCGGGTGTCAAAAAGGTCTTCATCCGCAGCGGCATCCGCTTTGACTATGTCCTGGCCGATCCCTCCGACGTCTTTTTCAAGGAGCTTGTGCGCTACCACATCTCCGGCCAGCTCAAGGTCGCGCCGGAGCATGTGTCGGACGCGGTACTTGAAAAGATGGGCAAACCGAAGCACAGCGTCTATCTTCGCTTCGCGGAAAAATACGCCGATCTCAACCGTCAGGAGGGCATGAAGCAGTACCTGGTGCCGTATCTTATGTCCTCGCACCCGGGCTGCGCAATGAAAGACGCCGTGGCTCTGGCCGAATATCTTCGCGACATTTCCCATCAGCCCGAGCAGGTGCAGGACTTTTACCCCACACCCTCGACCCTTTCTACCGTCATGTATTATACGGGTCTCGACCCCAGAACCATGCAGCCGGTCTATGTGCCGAAGGACCCGCGCGAAAAGGCGATGCAGCGCGCGCTGATGCAGTACAAGGACCCGAAAAATTATAAGCTTGTGCACGAGGCGCTGGAGCTTGCGCACCGGGAGGATCTGATCGGCTTTGGCCCGCAGTGCCTCATCCGCCCGCGCAAGGGCGAGACCGGCGCGCAGAAGTCAAAGCAGATAGCTTCCGGAAAACAGACCTCCGGCAAAGCGGCCTCTGGCAAGCAGCCCGCCGCAAAGTCCAATCCGCCTGCTTCCAAAAAATCCACCACCCGCGCGCCCAAGAGCGCTTCCGGCGGGCAACCGGCTTCTTTGAAAAAGCCCCGCAGCTCCGGCGCAAAGTCCGCGAAGCGGTCTGATCCGTCAAAATCTGTCCCCGCATCCACCCGGGCCGCACAGGGCCCGCGGCGCAGACCGGCGCCAAAATCCAAGTCCTGAGTGACCTGCGCGGTACTAAGCCGCAGTTTCCTCTCATATAGTTTTCCATACGAACTAAATGAGGTGGAAACATGGAAAACACAGCCAACCGCATCGCGCTGACCGGCGTTCTTGATACCTTGCCGGAATATTCACACACCAATCACGATCGAAAATTTTACCGCTTTTATCTTCAGGTTGAGCGCCTGTCGGGCGCGATTGATACGCTGCCGGTGCTCGCGGCGGAGGATGTGCTGGAGCAGGCCGATCTGTTTCAGGGCGGCAGCATCGCCGTGACCGGGCAGATCCGCTCGTTCAACAACCGCTCCCCCGAGGGCCGGCGCCTGATCATCTCGACCTACGCCGAAACGCTCACCACCACCGACGCACCCGCGCAGAATGACGCCAGCCTCACCGGCACCATCTGCAAGCCGCCCGTCTATCGCCGAACACCGCTTGGCCGCGAAATCTGCGATATCATGCTGGCCGTCCCCCGGCCCTATCACCGCACGGACTATATTCCCTGCATTCTCTGGGGCCGCAGCGCGCAGGCTGCCGCGGACGCCCCCGTGGGCGCAAAGCTGCAGCTGACCGGCCGGCTGCAGAGCCGGGACTATGTAAAGGTCATCGACGGCGTCAGCCACACCCGCACGGCCTATGAGCTTTCGGTCACGGAGGCCGAATTTGCCGAAGAGCCGGAATATGCAGAATTGATCTGAACTTTTTTCAAAAGCTGCAACCCTTTCCCATTTTTTTCGTCTGGATAGATGACCAACCAATTGGGATCATCCCCATCGCCATCCCCTGTACAAAAGAAAGGAGCAAGGAATATGAAAAAACTATCTCGCATTCTCGCCCTCTTGCTGTGTACGACGATCCTCGCGCTGAGTATCGCCGCATGCGCAGCCAGCACCAAGTCGGCCTATCAAACGGCCGACAGCGCCGCAGCAGCCAACAGCGCTTCCTACGCACCGGAAACGCCGGCAATGAACGCGCCAATGGAGGAAAAAGCCGAAGCTGAGGAAACCGGATATGGCGGCGCGGCATTCTCCACGACGACAAATGATGTCACGGAAGACAGCGCGCCGGAAGCAACCGCTACCGATGCCGCGTCCAAGATCATCTACTCCGCCGATCTTTTTGCGCAGACCACAGACTTTGATGCTGCCATCGCAACACTCGACAAACAAATTGTCTCCTTCGGCGGCTTCATTGAGCGTTCAGACATCAACGGTGACACACGGTACAATAACGATGGCACGACCTCCATTATCAACCGCTGGGCGTACTACACCATCCGCGTTCCAGCATCCCGCTTTGAAGAATTCCTGCACCAGGCCGAAGGGCTTGGAAATGTCACCTCCGTCAGCCGGTACGCAGAAAATGTAACGTCTCAGTACACGGACTATGAGGCGCGGCTTTCTTCTCTTCGCACGCAGGAAGAGCGGCTGCTTGCGATGCTGGAAAAGAGTGAGGATGTCGACAGCCTCATCGCCCTCGAGCAGCGCCTTGCCGATGTGCGCTATGAAACGGAGTCCATTGAGCGCAATCTCCGCAACCTTGACCTGCAAATCAGCTATTCGACCGTGAACCTGAACCTGGAAGAAGTGGAGATCTATACGCCGACCGTCCCGGTGCAAAGAAGCTTCAGCGAAAAGCTCTCCGATGCCTTCTCCGACGGCTGGAGAAGCTTCGTGCGCGGCCTGCAGTATTTCTGCCTGGGTCTTGCATCGTCTCTTCCGGGTCTGATTCTCTTCGTGCTCATCGTCCTGGCTGTCATCTTCATCCTCCGGAAAATTGTCCGCAGGTATAAAGCCCGCCGCGCTGCGAACAAAGAACCCTCTGACGCGCAGCCGGCGCAGGATGCCGACACCAAACCGGAATCGTAAACGCATATCAGAAAAGCGCCCCTGCCGCAGCAGGGGCGCTTTTTTCGTGTGTAAGGGTGATGCGGCGTCAACGCTGTACCCGGCCCGTGCCGTCGCCGGCGAAATTGATGATTCCAGACAAAACCACGAGGACAGAGCCAAACAGGGTCATCATCTTTACGGGTTCGCCGAGTATCAG
>CAKUCT010000155.1 GCA_934643765.1 uncultured Oscillospiraceae bacterium | reverse complement strand
CAGTTCATACCGGCCAGGATAAAGGCAATCTGCAGCAAGATAGACAAGGATACCGCCACAACGCGCTGAAACAGCAGCTTTGACAAATTGCGCATAGAGTTCTTCCTTCCCGCGTCGATTCTTATGGTTTTTAGTATAGCATGTTTACGCATCCCTTACAAGCCGCAAAACTTTTGTTTGAAAATAGCACTTGTCTGTTTCAAGTGCCCATGGTATAATAGAACACTACAAATACCCGCCGCTTTGGAACTTTTCGCTTTCAAACGGCAAGCAGGAGAATCGCTATGCAAGATACCATCCGGGTGCGCGGCGCCCGCGTCAATAATCTCAAAAATGTTTCGGTTGAAATCCCGCGCGACAAGCTTGTCGTGCTCACGGGTCTGTCCGGCTCCGGCAAATCCAGTCTCGCGTTCGACACCATCTACGCCGAGGGCCAGCGGCGCTATGTTGAGTCGCTTTCATCCTACGCCAGAATGTTCCTCGGCCAGATGGACAAGCCCGACGTCGACGCCATCGACGGCTTGTCCCCCGCCATCTCCATTGACCAGAAAACAACCAGCAAAAACCCCCGCTCCACGGTCGGCACCGTGACGGAAATCTACGACTATCTGCGTTTGCTCTGGGCGCGCTGCGGCGTGCCGCACTGCCCGAAATGCGGCAAGGAAATCAAGCGCCAGTCGGTTGATCAGATTGTCGACCAGATCATGCAGCTGCCCGAGCGCACGCGCTTTCAGATTCTCTCGCCCGTCGTGCGCGGCAAAAAGGGCGAGCATCAGAAGGTCTTCGACGACGCGCGCCGCGGCGGCTATGTCAGAGTCCGTGTCGACGGAAGCGTCTACGATCTGACAGAAGAGATCACACTGGACAAAAACAAAAAGCACCATATTGAGGTTGTGGTCGACCGGCTTGTGATGAAGCCGGAGCTGGCCCGCCGTCTGACCGACTCCGTGGAAACGGCGCTGTCGCTCTCCGGCGGCCTGGTCATCTTAAACGAGGTGGCCGGCGACCGCGACACCATATTCTCACAGAACTACGCCTGCGAGGAGTGCGGCATCAGTCTGCCGGAGCTGTCTCCGCGCATGTTCTCGTTCAACAATCCTTACGGCGCATGCCCGGTCTGTTCGGGGCTCGGCACGCAGCTGGTGGCAGACCCGGAGCTTGTCATCCCGGACTGGGACAAGTCGATTCTCGACGGCGCCATTGAGGCAAGCGGCTTTAATAACGTAAAAGACGACTCCATTGCGCGGATGTATTTTGAAGCGCTGGCCAAAAAATATAAATTCTCTCTCACCACACCGATGCGGGAGCTTCCCAAGGACGCGCTGAATGCCATTTTGTACGGCACCGGCAAAGAAGCACTCACCATCTACTATGAGCGCGCCAACGGCCGCGGCACGCTGGAGCGGCCCTTTGAGGGCGTGCTCAACAACATCTCCCGGCGACTTTCTGAGACGCAGTCGGACGCGATGCGAAAAGAGCTTGAAGAGTGCATGTCCGAGCGGCCCTGTCCGAAGTGCCATGGAAACCGTCTGTCGGATATCAGCCTGGCCGTCACGGTCGGCGGCATGAACATCATGGATTTCTGCCGCATGCCGGTCAGCAAGGCGCTGGATTTCATGGAGCATCTGGAGCTGACGGGCTCGATGGCCGTGATTGCCGAGCAGATTCTGCGCGAGATCCGTTCGCGCCTGCGCTTTTTGCAGGCTGTTGGCCTGCAGTATCTGACGCTCTCGCGCTCCGCAGGCACCCTCTCCGGCGGCGAGAGCCAGAGAATCCGTCTTGCCACGCAGATCGGTTCGAGCCTGATGGGCGTTCTTTATATTCTCGACGAGCCGTCCATCGGCCTGCACCAGCGCGACAACGACAAGCTGCTCGAGACGCTGCAGCGGCTGCGCGATCTTGGAAACTCCGTGCTCGTGGTCGAGCACGACGAGGACACCATGCGCGCGGCGGATTTCATCGTTGACGTCGGCCCGGGCGCTGGCATCCACGGCGGTGAGATCGTCGCCGCCGGCTCCATCGCTGATATTATCGCAGAGCCGCGTTCCATCACGGGCCAGTATCTCTCGGGCGCAAAGAAAATCCCCGTCCCGGCCGCGCGCCGGAAAGGAAACGGCAAATATCTCAAAATTTTCGGCGCGGCGGAAAATAACCTGCAAAATCTGGACGTCTCCTTCCCGCTCGGCACGTTCATCTGCGTGACCGGCGTGTCCGGCTCCGGCAAATCGAGCTTAATTAACGAAATTCTCTACAAAAAGCTGGCCGTCTCTTTGAACCGCGCGCGCATGCGCCCGGGAAAGTTTGACCATATCGAGGGGCTGGAGCATCTGGACAAGGTTGTCGGCATTGACCAGAGCCCGATCGGCAGAAGCCCCCGCTCCAATCCCGCAACCTACACCGGGCTCTTCGGCGATATCCGCGATCTGTTTGCCTCCACCGCGGAGGCCAGAACCCGCGGTTACGGCCCGGGCCGCTTCTCGTTCAACACCAAGGGCGGCCGCTGCGAGGCATGCTCCGGCGACGGCTTTATGAAAATCGAAATGCATTTTCTGGCCGACGTCTATGTCCCGTGTGAGGTCTGCCACGGCAACCGCTACAACCGCGAAACGCTGGAGGTTCGCTACAAGGGAAAAAACATCGCGGAAGTGCTCGATATGACCGCCGAAGAAGCGCTGGATTTCTTTGAAAATCTGCCGAAAATCCGCCAGAAGGTGCAGACGCTGGTCGACGTCGGTCTTGGCTATGTGAAACTCGGCCAGAGTTCCACCACGCTCTCCGGCGGCGAGGCGCAGCGCGTCAAGCTTGCAACCGAGCTCTCCCGCCGCGCAACCGGCCGCACTATCTACATTCTCGACGAGCCGACGACCGGCCTTCATATGGCGGACGTGCACCGGCTGATTGATGTTCTGCAGCGCCTGGTCGACACAGGCAACACCGTGCTCGTCATCGAGCACAATCTGGACGTCATTAAGGTGGCCGACCATATTCTTGATCTCGGCCCCGAGGGCGGCTCCGGCGGCGGCACCATCGTCTGTCAGGGCACACCGGAGGAGATTGCCGCCTGCAAGGAAAGCTACACCGGCCAGTATCTCAAAAAGCTTTTGAAGTAAGACTGCATCCCGCAAGGGGGAAAGGGGCTGTCCATGTCTGTTCACGAAGGCCACCGCCAGCGCATGCGAAAGCAGCTGAAAACCAGCGGCATGGACTCGCTTTCCGATGTCCAGGTGCTGGAGGTTCTGCTCTACTACGCCATTCCGCGCGCCGACACCAACCCGATCGCCCACCGGCTGCTTGCGCGCTTCGGCTCGCTGTCCGGCGTTCTGGAGGCGACGGCAGACGAGCTTCTGCAGATTGAAGGCATGGGCGATGCCGCCGCGCAGCTCATCTGCCTGATTCCGCAGTTGGAGCGGCGGCACTTCATTGACCGCAGCGGCCCAGCCAAAATTCTGAACTCCACCAGCAAATGCGGGCAGTATCTTGTTCCGTTTTTCCACGCCGAGCGCGAAGAGGTGGTCTATCTTCTGTGTCTGGATGCCAAGTGCAAGGTGCTCGGCTGCGTTCCGGTGCACCGCGGCAGCATCACCGCCGCATCCATCAGCGTGCGCAAAATTGTCCAGACCGCGCTCAATGAAAACGCCGCATCCGTTGTGCTGGCGCACAACCACCCCAGCGGCTACGCGCTGCCAAGCCAGGAGGACTTAGATACCACGCGCACACTGCAGACGGCGCTGCATGCGGTGGGCATTGTGCTGGCCGATCACATCATTGTGGCCGACGATGATTTTGTCTCGCTGGCCGACGACGGATATTTAGGAGGTCCCTATGGACTTTAAGCTTGTTTCTGACTATAAACCGATGGGCGACCAACCGAAGGCCATCGATTCGCTCGTCCGCGGCATTGAAATGGGGCTGGACGATCAGGTTCTGCTCGGCGTCACGGGCTCCGGCAAGACGTTCACAATGGCAAACGTCATCGCAAAGCTCAACCGCCCCACGCTCGTCCTGGCGCACAACAAGACGCTGGCCGCGCAGCTGTGCTCCGAGTTCCGCGAATTTTTCCCGGAAAACGCCGTGGAATACTTCATTTCTTACTATGATTATTATCAGCCCGAGGCGTATATCGCCCATACGGACACCTATATTGAAAAAGACTCCGCCATCAACGACGAAATTGAGCGCCTGCGCCACTCGGCGACCTCGTCTCTGGCCGAGCGCCGGGACGTGATTGTCGTCTCTTCGGTCTCCTGTATCTATGGCCTGGGCGACCCGATTGACTACAAAAACATGGTCATCAGCCTGCGCACCGGCCAGACGCGCGAGCGCGATGAGCTTATGCGCCGCTTGACCGACATCCGCTATGAGCGAAACGACATCAACTTCACCCGAAACACCTTCCGTGTGCGCGGCGACACGCTGGAGATCTATCCCGCCTACTGGGCCGGGCGCGCCATCCGTGTGGAGTTTTTCGGCGACGAAATTGACCGGATTTCTGAAATCAACGCCGTGACCGGCGCGCCGGAGCGCGTGGTCTCGCACGTGGCCATCTACCCCGCGTCGCACTACGTCGCTTCCAAGGAAAAAATGGCTCGCGCGATGCACGACATCGAAGAGGAAATGTGGCAGCAGGTCAAATTCTTTGAGGAACACGACAAGCTTTTAGAGGCGCAGCGCATCCGCCAGCGGACGCAGTATGACCTCGAGATGCTCTCGGA
>CAKUCT010000154.1 GCA_934643765.1 uncultured Oscillospiraceae bacterium | reverse complement strand
CGGGATGGGTTGCGTACTGCTCAATGATAGCAGTCTTTTCTTCTTTGCGCATCATAGTGTGTTTCCACCTTTCAAAATTCATTTCCCGCTGTCTAAGTCGTGGGTACGGTAGAATGCCTGCCTGAAAACAGGCTGTCTCCCGCAACTGAGAGCAGGGGCCCGGCGCCATTGCGCCAGCTTATTTAGAATACCATATGCGTTTCAAAATGTAAAGCGTTATTTCTCTTCCGGCGCGCAATTTTTTGCCGCCTGCATACGCTCGCTTCCCGCTTCACACGCCGTTTCGTTGAACGCCTGCGTATCAAATGTGATGATCGCGTGATACTGCCGCCCGTCTTCCTGCAGCCGGCGCTCAATGAGCGCTTTGATCTCCTGTCTGCGCGCCTGCATGGAAAACGGAAGCACCATGTCAAAGATAACATTTGTGTGCGCCTTGCCGCGCACCATCCGAAAATCATGAACCGAAAGCCGCGGATCGACGCTGCGCAGAATATCCTCAATCTGCGCGTGAATCCGGCTAAGTTCCGGGTCATCGGTCACAATCGGGTCATAATGGATAACCAGCTCCACACCGAGCTCTTTTTTGACACGCCGCTCCAGCTCGTCAATCCGCTCATGCGCGTCCAGCACATTTTCCCGGTAGTCCATCTCCACATGCGCGCTTGCAAAGCGGCGGCCCGGGCCATAGTCATGGATCATCAGATCGTGCATGCCCAGAATTTTGTCATCCGCCCGCAGCAGCTTTGTGATCGCCTGCACCAGCTGTTCGTCGGGTGCCATGCCGAGCAGCGGGTCAATCGTGTCCTTGGCGATGCCGATGCCCGAGACGATAATGAAAAGCGCCACGCCAAGGCCCACCCAGCCGTCGATCATCGCGCCCGTGCACTTTCCGGCCACGCATGCGGCCAGCACCGCGCCGGTCGCAATGACATCGTTGCGGCTGTCGGCCGCAGATGCACTCAGCGTCTGAGAATCAATCGCCCGGCCAAGGGCGCGGTTGAAGCCCGCCATCCAAAGCTTGATCAGAATCGACCCGATCAGCACCAGAAGCATCGCCAGTGAAAACTCCACCGGCTCCGGATGTATGATTCTCTCCACCGACGTTTTGACAAGCTCCGCGCCGATGACCAGAATCATCGCCGCCACGCAGAGCCCCGAAAGATATTCCATCCGGTTGTGGCCATACGGGTGCTCCGGGTCGGCAGGTTTTCCCGCCATATGAAATCCAAGCAGCGTCACAACCGAGCTTGACGCGTCGGAGAGGTTGTTGACAGCGTCGGCTGTAATCGACACGCTTTTGCATATGGTTCCCACCAGGAGCTTGCCCACAAACAGCAGAAGATTGCAAAAAATTCCGACCCATCCGGCAAGCGTTCCATAGCGCAGGCGGACAGACGGAGTTCGTGTCTGATCGTAATCCTTTATAAACAGGCGCAGAAGAAGCTTTGTCATAGTCTGCATCCTTTCTCCGTTCTTGGCGTATTAAGCTGTATTATATCTCCGTCCGCTGAAAAGCGCAATCGAAATTTGCCGGGACGCGCAGAAAAGGGCGGCTAAGCCGTCCTTTTCTGCGCTTTACATGTATGGGCCGTTCTTTTAGCAGCAGCCGTTATCGCAGCCGCAGCCGTTGCCATTGCCGTTCCACAGCACAAAAATAATCACCAGGACAATGATCCACCACCAGCTGTTGCCGAATGCGCAGATACCGGAAGAGTTATTACAAGACATAACACGAAACCTCCTGAAATAATAACGTAGCGTCTGTCGCTCGCTCATTCCATGTTATGCAGCGCGCCGCTTTTGGTTCCTCAGATGCCCGTTTCGTAAAGCTCATCGAGGCTTGCAAACCGGTAGCCCAGCGCCTCCCACTTCGTCAGCAGCTCATCTAAAATCTCCGCGTTCGTGCTGGACGTCGAGTGCAGCAGCACAACCGCGCCCGGATGGATGCGCGGGACGAGCTTTGAAAACGCCTGCTCGCGCGTCGGCTGATCGTCCTGGTCCCAGTCGACATAGGCAAGGCTCCAGAAAACCGTCCGGTAGCCGAGTTCTTTGGCCATTTTGAGATTCTCCTCGCTGTAGATGCCCTGCGGCGGGCGGTAATACCTTTTCATCGCCATGCCCGTGGTCTGCTCATAGAGCGTCTCCACATCCGTAAGCTCCTTGCGGAAGCTCGCCGGATCTGCAATCTTTGACATATCGTAGTGATGATACGTGTGATTTCCGACAATGTGCCCCTCGTTTGCCATCCGCCGCACCAGATCCGGCACGGTTTCCAGATAGTTTCCCACAACAAAAAAACATGCCGGCGCGTTGTGCGCCTTTAAAACATCCAGAATCTGCGCCGTGTATCCGTTCTCGAAGCCCGCATCAAAGGTCAGATAGAGGACCTTTTCCGTTCCGTTCCCGACATAGACCGCGTCATACTGCGCCAGCGCCTGCTTGCTCGCGTTTCCGACCGGCTCTTTTCCCTCCGTCCGGAAGCTCAGCCCCCAGGACCCGGTCTCGATTGCTTTGCCCGCCGCAAACAGCCCCGGCAGCGACGCGCAGAACAGCACAACAACGACCGCCGCCAGCAAAAGTCTTCCGTTCCGTTTCAAAAATTCCCCCATAAAGCCACCTCCCCTTCCTCATCGTATGAGAAGAAGGGGAGGTACATGCCGCCTATTTGTTACACGCTTTTCCTTTTGTGCAGCCGGGGCATCCGCAGCCGCAGCCGGGTGACTTTTTTCTATGCCGGACAGCAAAACCGGTCCACAGAACAATCAAAATCAGAATGACCACTCCCATGATGTATTCCTCCTTACAGCCCCAGAACCGCAAACACTGCATACGCCGCCAGCCACGCCACGCAGCACTGGCTCACGGCGATCACCGCAGCGCGTGCCGCGGACCCGACCTCTCTGCGGATTGCCGCGATGGCCGCCACGCAGGGCGTGTACAAAAGCGTGAACACCAAAAAGCTCACCGCGCTTTTTGCCGTAAAGAGCGTAGACAGTGCGCTTGTCCCGAGCAGAATTTCCAGTGTGCTTACCACCGATTCCTTTGCAATAAAGCCGGAAATCAGCGCCGTGGCGCAGCGCCAGTCGGCAAAGCCGAGGGGCGCAAAGATGGGCGCAAGCATCTTCCCGATTCCAGCAAGCAGACTCTGCGCGCTGTCGGAGACAACGTTGAGCCGCGCGTCAAAGCTCTGTAAAAACCAGATCACAATCGTCGCCAGGAAAATCACCGTGAACGCCCGTTCCAAAAAGTCCTTCGCCTTTTCCCACAGCAATAGCGCAACGCTTTTGACCGACGGCAGGCGGTAGTTCGGAAGCTCCATCACAAATGGAACCGGCCGGCCGCGGAACGCCGTTTTTTCCAGCACAAGCGCCGCCAAAATCCCCGCGAGAATGCCCGTCACATAGAGGCCGATCATAACCAGCGCCGCATGCTTCGGAAAAAACGCCGCCGAGAAAAAGCCGTAGATCGGGATTTTCGCCGAGCAGCTCATAAAGGGCGTCAGCAAAATGGTCATGGTCCGGTCACGCTCTGAAGGAAGCGTCCGCGTCGCCATCACCGCCGGCACCGTGCAGCCAAAGCCAATGAGCATCGGCACAATCGACTTGCCGGACAGGCCGATGCGCCGCAGGAGCTTGTCCATTACAAACGCCACGCGCGCCATATAGCCGGTGTCCTCCAGGATAGACAGGAAGAAAAACAGCGTCACAATCACAGGCAAAAAGCTCAGAACGCTTCCCACGCCCTGAAAAATACCGTCAATGATCAGGCTCTGCGCCACCGGGTTGAGCCCGTAAGCCGTGAGCGCGGCGTCGACCGCCAGCGTCAGCTTGTCAATACCAAGCGCAAGCAAATCGCTGAGAAACGCGCCGATGACATGAAACGTCAGATAAAAAATCAGGAACATCACACCGATAAAAATCGGAATCGCCGTGTATTTTCCGGTCAGAATTTTATCAGCCTGCACGCTTCTTCTGTGCTGCCTGCTCTCTTTCGGCTTGACCACCGCGTCACGGACCAGGTTCTCGATGAAGCTGTAGCGCATATCCGCCAGGGCCGCGTTGCGGTCCAGCCCCCGCTCCTGCTCCATCTGGTAAACCGAATGCGCAATCAGCTCCTTCTCGTTCTGGTCAAGCCTGAGCCTGGCCTCAATGCTCTCATCGCCCTCAATGAGCCAGGTCGCCGCAAAGCGGGTGCTGATTCCGGCCGCCTGCGCGTGGTCTTCCACCTGGTGACACACCGCGTGGATGCACCGGTGCACCGGCCCGGGTCCACAGAAATCATAGACCTGCGGCAAAACTTTCCCGTCTGCCGCACGCACCGCTTCATCGACCAGTTCCTCCACGCCGTCGCCTGTCGCCGCGCAGATCGGCACAACCGGAATCCCGAGCCTGCCGGAGAGCTTCTGCACATCGATGCTTCCGCCGTTTCCGGTCAGCTCGTCCATCATATTGAGCGCCAGCACCATCGGCACGCGCAGCGTCAGAAGCTGCAGCGTCAGATACAGGTTCCGTTCCAGATTGGTCACGTCCACAATGTTGATGATGCCATCCGGCTTCTGGTTCAGAATAAAATCACGCGTGACAATTTCTTCCGCCGTATAAGGCCGCAGAGAATAGATGCCCGGCAGATCTACAACCGAGCAGTCCTTTTGTCCCCGGATCTGGCCGCTTTTCTGGTCGACCGTAACGCCGGGAAAATTGCCCACATGCTGATTGGAGCCTGTGAGCTGGTTGAAGAGCGTGGTTTTGCCGCAGTTCTGGTTGCCGGCCAGCGCTAAAATCATGCCGGCACCTCCTCTACGGTGATATTG
>CAKUCT010000153.1 GCA_934643765.1 uncultured Oscillospiraceae bacterium | reverse complement strand
CGGTCTGCGTTGCAGACCGCGCCGCCTGCTCCGAAAATATGTATTTCAGCGCTCATCCTATCGCGCTGCCATGAAACATCGCCGCCGCGGACTGCACTTGTCCGCGGCGGCTTTTTTATGTTTTGCGTCAACCGGCAATTCATCTTCTTGCTTTATAGCAGAATGCAAAGCCAAGCCCCAGCAACAGTACCAGCGCGCAGGCCCCGGTCAAAATCCACTGCGTACCGCTCCCGCTCTGCGTGGGCGCATCGCGCTGCGGGCCTGAAGCTTCGCTGTCTGCCTGCGGTGCCTGTTTCCCGCTGTCAGCCGCAGCTTCTGTATCTGCCGTCACTGTTTCACCCGCGGGACGCTGCGGTGCTTCACCATCCGGTCTTTCAAATGTTCCGTCCGTTGGCGGCTGCCTCTGGTTATCCTCCGCGCCATCAGAGACTTCTGTATCCGCTCTGCCGCCCTTGCCTCCAAAGCCGCCCGGGCCGCCGCCCATGGTGTTTCCCATGCTGCCCATATCGGAAATGGTAATCGCCGACGCGTCCACAAGATTTTCGCTGTTTTCCTGCTGGGCCTCGCTTGTCGAAGGAACTGTGCCGTCCAGCTGCCCCTGCACACTCTCGCTTCGCAGCGAGCAGAAGGTCTTGAGCGTTTCCACGCCCGTCTCAAATTCCTCATAGGTGCAGAACTTTGTCGGATCTTTTTCCACATACGGCGCAATCAGATTGTATGCCTCATCGATGATTTCCGCAATATTTGCGGTCTGCAAAAACTCCGCATAGTATGCGTGGTACATCTGCGTGTAGGTCTCGCCGGAGAAAATCCAAGCCTGCATCGGCCGGTCGGAGAGCACATCGTCAATGGGATCATTGACGGAGCTTTCCGCGTCGCTGCTCTGGAAACCGCCGAAGGCCAGGTTATAATCCCAGGGAAGCATGGACATCCTGCCGTCTTCTTCATAGAGATAGTAGTTGTGGATCATCGAGCCCGTGTAGCTGTCGCCGTTCACGACAAAATTATGCACCACAAAATACCGCAGCACCGCATCGATATCCAGAACCTCCTCCAGATTTTCATAGGCCGAGAGCTGCTTGAGGCTTTCAATCAGCCGCGCCTCGTCCTTGCCGGAAGCGTCCGTCTTGGCATTGTCAAAAATATTCGGATAGCTGTCCAGGTCGTCGTCAATGTACTGAAGCTTCACATCGTCGGAGCCCATACCGCCGAAGCCGCCGCCCGGCATATCGGGTCTTTTGCGGTCGGTTTCCCCGCCTGCATCGTCTGCACTGTCCAAGGACGTCTGCGCGCGGTCTTCCGGCATTTCCGGCGGCTGGAAGTCTCCGGGACTGAAGTTCCCGAAATCAGGCGCTTCTCCTGCGGCGTCTTCAAACGCAGACGGATCAAAATCTATGTCTTCAAAGTCCTCCATGTCGAAGTCCTTGCCGTTGCCGCGGCCGCCGCCGAAGCTCATGGAGTCCGGCTTATAAAGCTGGCCGGTTTCCCCGCCGTAGTTCCGCTCCAAAAACGCATCCTCCACGCCCTCAACCGCCAGATACAGTCCCCAGTCCTCGCCGTTGACGGTGATGTAGACAAAGCTGCAAAGCGGGCTTGCCACACCGAAATTCCCCATCAGCCGGTAGACCAGATAGTCCTTCATCATCGTGTTGTCCTGAATCAGATTGTTGAGGCACAGCTTGTCAAGACCATGATAGCTCTTGCCGCTGTCATAGTGGTCAAACTCGATTTTAAAGCTGTAGCGCTGGCTGCCGAGCTGTTTGACGGAAGAAAGCGACGTGTTGCCCTTGGCGCGGATGGCAACATTTTTATAGGACTCGCCGTCAATGACCACCGCGCAGGTCTCATACTCCTCGTCCTCGCAGTCCTCTATAAATGTATCCCAGTTGTCCATCACGATATCAATCGTATGCACCTTTGAGGTATCAAAAAGCCTTGTCTCATAGCCGAGCGTCTTCGCGCCGGCCTGCAGGCCAAAGGCTTCGCCGTTCATAAATAAAATTGTCAAAATCAGCGACAGGATCACCACGGCGCAGCAAATCCTGTCTATTTTTTTGTGCGCCGCCATTGCTCAGCCCATGTAGTCGCCGTTGTAGCTGACCAGCACCGCGCTGGACACGCCCTGCGTCGCCGCAAGGCCGTTTACAAACGACGTATCGTCGCTCTTCAGCCGGACTTCCAGATTCAGCTCAAGGTTTCCCGCCTGCGCGGCCTTGCTCTTGACCACACAGCGCTGCGTCTGCGCCTTCAGATAGGCCATCGCCGCCTGCTCCGCCTGCGCGTCGGCACACTGCAGAATCACCATGTAGGGGTTCTGATGGCTCTTGCGGTTGACAAAGACCAGCAGAATCACGCCGATGATCACGCTGCCGAACACTGCCAGCGGAATAAAGCCCGCAGCCAGGACAATGCCGACCGCAATCGACCAGAACAAGAACGCAATGTCCAGCGGCTCTTTGATCGCCGTGCGGAAGCGGACGATGGAGAGCGCGCCTACCATGCCAAGGGACAAAACGACGTTGGACGTCACGGCGAGAATCACAAGCGTTGTAATCATGGTCAAAGCGACGAGCGTCACACCGAAGCTTGCCGAGTACATCACGCCCTGATATGTCTTTTTATAGACCAGAAAGATGAACATGCCAAGGCCAAACGCCAGGGCCAGGGCCAGCACCATATCGAACAGGCTGACCGCCGTCACGTTCTCCAGAAAGCTCGATTTGAAAATATCATTGAATGTCATATTGCCGCTCCTTTTCAGTTTACTTCTCTGTCAAAATTCAAAGATTTTTTGCCAGTTTTTCTAGTCATACATCCGGCAGGCCGCGTATTTTGAAAACGCGCCCACGCGCCTTCCCGGCAGCTGCACAATATCGCGCACCACATCCGGCAAAAACGCATCCCACTTCACCTCCAGAATCGCGGGGTTTTCCGGCACCGGAACGGTTGGACACGCTGCGTTCAGAAAATCCGTGCAGCAAAGCCCGGTTCGGATATCATAGTCCAGCGTGACGCGCACGTTGCCAGGGCCATAGACAAAGGGCTCTCGCGTATAGTCCACAATGGTCTTCGGCCGCAGACGCTGCGCGCGCATCTTGCCATAGAGCTCGCGGATGAGCGGCTGCTCGCTTTGCACCATCCACGAAAGATTCGCGTCCACAATGGCCTGCGCCTGCCAGGCGGCGAGTTCCGCCATGTCCTTGCGCCCCAGTCCCGCAATTTTCGATTTCTTTTCCAGATGGATGCAGGAAACATTGCCGTTATAATACCGGATACGGAATTTTTCGCGGCGGGATACGCCGTCTATTTTCTCGCGCAGCGCCTTGTCCTCCGGCGTGTCAAAATACAGGCTGCGGATCAGATACCGGCCGTTTACCGCGTGAGCGTCCGGCTTTAAAACGCAGCGCAGGCGCTGGCGAAGGATGATCTGATCCTGCCGCGACAGCTCAATTTTCCACTCGTGGCGATAGTCTGTCATCACCTTGCCTCCCTTCCTTTGTGCCCTGCCGGGCAATTTCTGCCTGTAAGCATAGCACCGGACGCTGAAAAGACTCTGAAAATTTCCCTCGCTTGCTGTAAACAAACTGTAAACAGGCGTATTTTCAGTTTCCCTTCAGCTTCAGGTGGTAGTATACTGATAGAAACAGGAGGCATCTCTATGAAAATTCTGATTGTCGAAGATGAAAAATTGCTCGCCGATACACTCAAAACCATGCTGGAAAAGAAGGGCTTCTCCGTAGAAACCGCTAACGACGGTGAAACCGGCAAGCAGTATGCCGAGCTCGGCGTCTATGACCTTCTGATTCTGGACGTGATGATGCCAAAATTAAATGGCTACGATCTGGCGCGGCAGGTGCGCGCCAAGCGCTGCACCACGCCGATTCTGATGCTGACGGCAAAATCAGACTTAGAAGACCGCATCGAGGGGCTCAACGCGGGCGCGGACTACTATCTCACCAAGCCCTTTGATATGCGGGAGCTCATGGCCTGCATCAATGCGCTTCTGCGCCGGCAGGGCAATCAGGTGGACGAGCTGAGCTTCGGCAACACCGCACTCGACCTTTCTTCCAGTACGCTCATCTGCGGCAGCCAGAGTGTGCGGCTATCCGCCAAGGAGTTTGACGTAATGCGTCTTCTGCTGCAGTCCGGCAACAACAATCTCTCCAAAGAAATTCTGCTCTCGCGCGTGTGGGGCTTTGATTCCAACGCCGTGGAAAACCATGTGGAGGTCTATGTGGGCTTTCTGCGCAAAAAGCTCGCCGCCATCGGCTCCAACGTGCGCATTGAGGCTGCGCGGCGGCTGGGATACCATCTGGAGGTGGCAAAGCCATGCTGAAACAGCTGCGCGTCAAATTCACGGTGATGATGATGACGCTTGTCACGCTGCTGCTCGGCAGCATCTTCGGGCTGATTTACTACTTTACCGCATCCAATCTCGCGCAGGACAGCTTCGAGATGATGCAGGCCGTCGCCATGCGGCCCACGCGGCCCGAGCTTCCGGGCGCGTTCCCGAGTGAAATTCGTCTGCCGTTTTTCGTCGTGCAGATCAGCAGGACCGGCGCCTTAAGCGCCGGCGGCAGCGAGCTTTATGATCTTTCCGATGAGGATGCGCTGCGCGAGCTTGTCCTCGCCGCGCACGAAACCGGCAAAAAAGACGGAACGCTCACTTCCTACCATTTGCGTTTTTTCTCCACCGAGACGCCGGACGGCGAGAAAATCGTCTTTGCCGACACCAGCAGCGAGCAGGCGCCGCTGCGCGGGCTCGTCCGGACGAGCCTTCTGATCGGCATTGGCAGTCTGATTGTGCTGTTTTTCCTGAGCCTGTGGC
>CAKUCT010000152.1 GCA_934643765.1 uncultured Oscillospiraceae bacterium | reverse complement strand
AGTCTTGCAGCCAGTTCCGAGCATCCGGAGGACGACTCCGGCGGGCGCTCCCGATACTGAGCAGCTAAGATGCGAAAATTTCGCAATTAGGGTGGTACCGCGATCAACCTCGCCCCTATCTTCAGGGGCGGGGTTTTGTTTTGTCCAACCTCCTGCCTTGGGGGATGCACCTTCCGCCCACGAAAAATGTTCTTTTCGCGTCGTAGGGGCCGATGCCCACATCGGCCCGCCCGGAAACAGAACTTTCGGGAAAGAATACCTTTGTTAAAAATTTAGTGAGAATAGAAGGAGTGTTCATTATGGCACACAAAGCTTACGGTCTCAACGAGCTTCGGGAGATGTACCTGAAATTTTTTGAGACGAAGGGTCATCTGCGTCTGCCGAGCTTTTCGCTCGTTCCGCAGAACGACAAATCCATTTTGCTCATCAACGCCGGCATGACGCCGATGAAGCCGTGGTTCACGGGCGAGGAAGAGCCCCCGCGTCACCGCGTGACGACGTGTCAGAAGTGCATCCGCACGGGCGACATTGAAAACGTCGGCAAGACGGCCCGGCACGGCACCTATTTTGAGATGCTCGGCAACTTCTCGTTCGGCGACTATTTCAAGAAGGAAGCCATTCCCTGGGCATGGGAATTTCTGACCAGCCCCGAGTGGGTGGGTCTGGAGAAGGACCGGCTGTATCCGTCCGTCTTCGCCGGCAACGAGACCACGCCCGCCGACGACGAGGCGTTTGCCATCTGGCGCGACGAGATCGGGATTCCGGAGGATCGGATCTTCCGCTTCGGCAAGGAAGACAACTTCTGGGAGCATGGTTCCGGCCCGTGCGGCCCGTGCTCGGAAATTTACTATGACCGCGGCGCGGAATATGGCTGCGGCAAGCCTGGCTGCACCGTGGGCTGCGACTGCGACCGTTATGTCGAGGTCTGGAACATCGTCTTCTCGCAGTTCAACAACGACGGCCACGGCAACTATACCGAGCTCAAGCAGAAGAACATCGACACCGGCATGGGCCTGGAGCGTCTGGCCTGCGTGTGCCAGAATGTGGCGTCGCTGTTTGATGTCGATACGGTGATGAACATCACAAACAAGGTCTCCCAGATTACGGGCGCGCATTATGAAGAGTCCCAGAAGACGGATATCTCCCTGCGCGTGATTACCGATCATATCCGCTCTTCGACGTTTATGATCTGCGACGGCATCCTGCCGTCGAACGAGGGCCGCGGCTATGTGCTGCGCCGCCTGCTCAGAAGAGCGGCGCGCCACGGCAAGCTCCTTGGCGTCAACGAGCCGTTCCTGTATCAGGTCGTCGACACGGTGGTGCACGAAAACGAGTGCCAGTACCCCGAGCTTCGCGAGAAGCAGGCGTACATCACGCGCGTCATCCGCACCGAGGAAGAAAACTTCGCCAAGACGATTGACGGCGGCATGAAGATCTTCTCCGAGATGCTGGAGAACCACAAGGCCAAGGGCGAGAGCATCTTCTCCGGCGCGGACGCCTTCAAGTTGTACGACACCTACGGCTTCCCGATTGACCTGACCATTGAAATGGCGCAGGACGAGGGACTGAGCGTCGATGAAGAGGCGTTCAAGACGCTCATGCAGGAGCAGAAGGTCCGCGCGCGCGAGGCCAGAAAGGCACTCGGCGATCTGGGCTGGGCCGGCGTGGAATTCGGCAAGGAAATTCCGGCGACGGAATTTATCGGCTACACCAACATGGAGGCCGACGGCAAGATTGTCGCCATCGTCGCAGAAGATGAGCTGCGCGACGCGATTACCGCGGGGCAGGACGCCATCGTTGTGCTGGACCAGACCCCGTTCTACGCAGAAATGGGCGGCCAGGTCGCGGACCAGGGCGTGATTTTTGCGGGTGATGCAAAGTTCCAGGTCTCCGATGTCCAGAAGAACAAGGGCGGCAAGTTCATGCATTACGGCAAGCTGCTCTCCGGCTCGCTGGCTGTCGGCGACGCGGTGACAGCTTCTATTGATACCGAGCGCCGCAAGGCCATCATGCGCGCGCACTCGGCGACGCATCTGCTCGACTACGCGCTGCGCGCGGTGCTGGGCGATCACGCCCAGCAGGCGGGCTCTTTGGTGGAGCCGGACCGTCTGCGCTATGACTTTACGCATTTCTCCTCTGTGACGGCAGAAGAGCTTGTGAAAATCAGCCGCCTCGTGAGCTCCCTGATTCTCGACGGCATGGACGTTGAGACCCGGGAAATGCCGATTGCGGAAGCCAAGAAGCTCGGCGCGATTGCACTGTTCGGCGAAAAGTACGGCGATGTTGTCCGCGTTGTGAACATGGGCGGCAAGTCCATCGAGCTTTGCGGCGGCACGCATGTGGATAACACCGCGAAGGTCGGCCCGTTCCGCATTGTGAGTGAATCGTCTGTTGCCTCCGGCGTGCGCCGCATTGAGGCGGTGACAGGTCTTGCATTCATCGACATGGTCGACGAAATGAATCTGCGCCTTGTGAAGGCGGCAGAGACGCTCAAGACGACGCCGGGCGAGCTGATTGCCAAGGCGCAGAGCAGTATGGCGGAAATCCGTGAGCTGCACCAGACGATTGAGAAGATGAAGGACAAGGTCTTCGCGGGCGATGTCGACAATCTGATGTTCGCGGCGAAGAAGGTCGGAGCGCTCAAGGTTGTCACAGCCGTCCGCCAGGGCACGGAAGCAAACGACCTTCGCAAGCTGGGCGACTTCCTGCGCGATAAGGACCCTTCGATTGTGGCGGTGCTCGGCGCGGTCAACGGCGAGAAGGTGACGCTGCTTGCTGTCTGCGGCAAGAACGCAGTCGCTTCCGGCATCAAGGCGGGCGATATCATCAAGAATATTGCCCCGATTGTCGGCGGCAAGGGCGGCGGCAAGCCGGACTCCGCGATGGGCGGCGGCACAGATGTGCTGAAGCTGGACGACGCGCTGGCGATGGTTGACGATTTTGTTGCGGAGCATCTGAAATAAGGAGGAAGCATCATGTCTGATTGCCTGTTTTGTAAGATTATTGCCGGAGAAATCCCCACGACGAAGGTCTATGAGGACGATAAGTGCCTGGCATTTCTGGACATTGCGCCGCTGGCGCCGAAGCATTTTCTGGTCATTCCGAAGGCGCATTTCGCCTCTGCCGCAGAAGTGAACGAGAGCAATGAAGCGCTCATCGGTCATATTTACACGGTCATTGCGAAAATCGCCAAGGAGCAGGGCTTTGCCGATGGCTACCGTGTGGTCACCAATGTCGGCGAACTTGCCGGACAGACTGTGCACCACATCCATTTCCACGTGCTTTCGGGCAAACAGCTCGGCAGCTTCAACTAAAAAACGCACAAGCGGCTGTTGCCTTGGCAACAGCCGCTTTTTGCTTCACGGAAAAACCGAGGAGTTTCTGAAATAGATTGCAGTTTGAACTTTTGGGTGGGGACTTACTGGGCCCAGTAGAAGGTTTCTGTGCCGCGATTTTCACAGAGTGTCCAGACTTCAAACAAAAGCTCCGCCGCCTCGCGGCGGGTGAGATTCTCTGCGGAGGTCGTGACGGGGATTTCAATCCCGGCCTCGCTCAGCGCCAGCACGGAGCTCTGCGCCCAGACGGGCATGGTGTCGTCACCGGCAGAAAATACGCTCTTGCTGTCCGGCTGCGGCAGATTCAGAATATTTTGCAACATGACGGCGGCTTCCGCGCGCGTGAGGTTCACGTCCGGACGGAAGACCATCCCGGCAGGGGAGCTGACGCCGGAGACCATCCCGTTTTTGAACGCCGAGACAATATACGGCCGCATCCAGGCGGGCGTCTGGTTTTCATCGGCAAAGCCGGAGGTCAGCCGGGCGTCCTCCGGCTCCGCACCGAGCAGCTTCATGGCCATTACGAGGAACTCCCCGCGCGTGACAGAAGCCTCCGGCTCAAAGCAGAGGTTGCCTGCGATGCGCTTGCCGGTATAGACGCCGCGGTCCTTGAGCCACATCGCGGTGTAGGCCAGATCGTCTCCGGAGAGATCGGTATACATGGCCTTGTCGGTCGGCTTGACGATTTTGACGGTGACGGTTGCGATGTTGGAGACGTTTCCGGCAGAGTCGGTCGCGGTGTAGGTAAAGACGTCCTTGCCGACCTTATTCTGCGCTGGCGTGTAGGTGAAGCTGCCGTCCTGGTTCAGCGTGACCTCGCCGCGCTTCGGCGCTTTGACGATCTGGTAGGTGAGCGCGTCGCCCTCCGGGTCAGAGGCGCAGAGCGCGCCGGTGTTGGCAATGTTCTTGTACGTTTCCAGACGGATGTCCTGGCAGGACGGGGGATCGTTCTTACCGGTCAGAATGGAGAGGGTCAGGGCGCGTGCGGGAAGCACCGCGCCGTTTTCAACCGGCGCGTAGATCAGCTCGCACGAGCTGTCACGGTTGGCGCTGGGAATGACACGGAGCCGGCAAAGCGCGTCCGCGTCCAGCACATCTCCGGCCCGGAGCGTCCGGGTGCCAAGCTGGATGGTTGCGTCCAGCGCGGAGGGAACGGCGGAGACGTAGATGCCGTCCAGTGCCTCGCTTTCCGAGAAGGCGGCGGCGCTGAGAGATGCGCCATCCGCGGAGCTGACGCGGATTTCCGCGGCAAATGCCGCCTGCGTCAGCAAAAACAGAACCAGCGTCAGGACGAAAAGGCTTCGTCCGCAGGAAAAACGGTGTTTCAAGATGATAACCTCCTGTGTGTTTTAGATGTCGCTGGTAGTGTTTGCTATGTTTTGCAGAATATACAGCTTTTTTTCCGGCTTGCCAGCCAGAGGGTTTTTTCTGGCAGAAACCTGCCAGGCGTTTTTTCGACCCCAGCTATGCATCCCATATCCGTAAGGCGGCAAAGCCGCCAACGGCTATCGGAACGCTTCTTAGCT
>CAKUCT010000151.1 GCA_934643765.1 uncultured Oscillospiraceae bacterium | reverse complement strand
CATGCACAGGATGAGCTTCTGAAAATATACCGCCGCGAGTACAAACGTCGCTTCGCGTGGATTCGCGCAGGAAAAATCTCACAGGAAACATTCTCCGCGTATAGATGGTCATGCCGTCCACAATTTTGGTCCACTTCTCGTCTTTTTCCTGGTCGCCGCCGCACTCGTTGCAGATCAGAAATGTGCCGCCCGGGGCCAGAACCCGGAAGACCTCACGGAAACTTTCGGAAAGCTCCGGCCAGAAGTAGACAGTTTCAAAGGCGGTGACCAACTGGAAAAAATCGTCTTTGAAGGGGAGCTGCGCCACGCTTGCCTGCAGAACCGCACAGCGGCCCTGCTGAATGGCACGGCGGTTTATGCGCCGGGCTTTTTCTACACTGACCGGCGAGTAGTCGACGCCGCGGACGGTGCCGTCCGGGATTCGCTCCAGCAGCTTTTTGAGATTTGCACCGCCGCCGCAGCCGCAGTCTAAGGCTGCGGCGGCTTTTTGCGCAGAGAGGAAAGAAAGCCCCCAGCCGGCCAGCGCGCGGTGACCGAGGTTCATCATCGAAAGCATGATTCTGCCGCCAAAGCCTTCCGGCTTGCGGGTATTTTCAAAAAAGGACATAGATGCAGCTCCTTACCGGATGTTATCGGAACAACGACACAAGCAGGCCCGTGAGCGCGCTGATGATGACGAGAAAGAGCGAGCCGGGGAAGAGCATGCCCTTTACATGGAACCACTTCTGCGCGTAGGCCTTGTCCATATGCTCGGTGCCGGGCAGCCGGAAAATTTTCAGATGCGCGAACAGAACCCAATCCAAAAAGAACGTGTCCCATGCGCCGACGATCAGAAACAGCAGCGCGGCAAACATCGCCCCTTTTCAGAAGGTATCGGCACCGGCGAGAATGGCGCCCCAGGTCAAAAGCGCGGTGAACAGCACGATGCCGCTGGCTTTAAAAGCAATGGTCCGGCCGCTGAGCGGCGCGGTCGGGATGCGCGGGTGAGTTTTGAAATATTCCTCCTGGATATCCGGCGGATAATTGTGTACGCCAAGCTCCGGGCGGCGGATGGCCGGAAGCGTCACCAGCGCGGTAAACACCGCGGTGAACACGGCGGCTTCTATCCAGACAATGCTCCAGATCATATCAGATTCCTCCTTCGTTCTTCTCCAGCACGACGATACGGTTTGAAATGTTCCGCACGGCGGGGATTTTGCCGAGCAGCTTATAAACCGGCACAAACGCTGCCATGCCCTCGGTCAGACAGTGTTCCTCCACGAAGTGAAAATCCGGCAGGATTTCGGCCAGCGCCCGCCCGTTTTTGATGCCCCAGGTAAATTTCGCGTGGCTGGCCTCGATGGAGCGTTCCTTGAAGTGCTTTACAACCATGGGATTCATAGTTTCCACAAAGACTGTGGCGCGGTCAAAGCGGGCGGAGATAACAGAGAAGATGCGCTGCACGTCCGCCTGCGTCAGATACATGCTCAGGCCCTCCATGATAACGAGCGCCTGATGCGCAGCGGGGTCAATTTCCGCGCCCCAGTCGTCCATGGCGGACATGGCGATCTGCGAAATTTTGCCGTTTTCCGGTAAAAGCGCCGCGCGGATGGCCATGGTCTGCGGCAGATCGAGATTGTACCAGTGTGAAAAGCCCTGTACGCGGTAGCACCGCGTGTCAAGCCCGCAGGCAATATTGACGGCCACCGCGCCGGGGTGCTGCGCAAGATAGGCTTTGGTGAGCCGGTCAAGGACGATCGTACGGGCGACGACGCCGCTGCGCATGGCGGTGTCCCGCTCGGCGGACGAAAAATCATAGTCCAGCTGTTCAAGCAGCGCAACTGCTTTTTCATCGCGGATGGCCCCGCGCGTTCTGGTTTCCATGGCGCGGGCGTAGACGGTCTGCAGCATGGTCTCCGGCACGCCGGAGAGATTCAAGGGTTTGCTTGTCATTGGACGCAGTCTCCTTTCGATTTCCGGCAGACGAACCACGCGATGCTTTTCACATTGCCGGTTTTGACCTCGGCATACAGGCTCTGCAGCCGCGCTGTCAGAGAAGAGACGGTTTCATACGGCGGCGTGAAAAATTTCATCGGCTCATAGACGCGGCGGATGAGGCGGTCGGTTCTGGCGCATGCGCCGGAGACGTAGAAGCAGCCGCAGAAGGTTCCGCCGGGCCTCAAGATCCGGAAGGTTTCGCGGTAGGCGGCGTCCTTGTCCGGGAAGGCATGAAAGCCGTTGAGCGACAAGACAATGTCAAAGCTGCCGTCCGCGTAAGGTAGCGCCCCTACATCGCCCTGCCGGAAGCTGACATTTTGCAGCGCCAGGCGCCGGGCCTTTTCCTGCGCTTGCGCCATCATGTCCGGCGAGTAATCCAGACACGTGATATCCGCGTCCGGAAGCGTTTTGTAAAGCGGCATGGTCAGAACGCCCGTCCCGACGGGAACCTCCAGGAGCCGGCCGGAAAAGCCCTCCGGAATGCCGGACAGGGCGCAGGCCAGATAGGCGTTGCTTTCCTGCTTGTCCATATCCCACACCAGGCGGCAGACGGCTTTGCCCGGCAGGGTGGAGCAGGTGATCATACCGTCGTAGAAGCTGTTGCTCCCGGTCAGACGGTAGGCGTTTCGAATGGTTTCTTTTCGGTCCATGGCGCATCCTCCTGTGCGCGTCCTTCGGCTGCGCGGGCAATGGGTTAGATCAATCTAACCCGTGCGGAAGGCATGCCGGTTCGTGTTATCTAACTGACGCGCTGATAAAAAGCTGCGCAAGTGGCAGCCTTGATTTCAAACTATATTTTGGCACATTCCGGCCCGGTTTTCAAGAGGGCTTTGGAAATTATATGCACCGGCCTGCAAAGCGGACGCCATGGCCGGGATGGTTTTAAAACAGTTTTAAGATCGCACCGGAATTGTGTTATAATCAGAATACTTAGGGGGTGGTCCGGATGACAATCCGCAAGCGCCTTGCGCGCTCTAATCTGATGATGATTCTGATTCCGGTCGCGATTGCGGCGGTGCTGCTGGTCCTGAGCGGCGGACTTGCCATATGGCTTCTGAAGTGGGTTTACCTGCCACGGCTTGGGCTCTCCATGCAGACGCTGCACGAGACGGGAGAGCAGCTGGAGACGGCCTTTGACGGCGCGAAAGCGATTGCCGCAATCTATGGCGGCGCGGTGATACTGGCGCTGCTGGCGGCGGTCGCGTTTACCAATTTCTATCTGACGCGCCACCTGTTCCGGCACATCCAGCAGCCGCTTGCGCAGCTTGTTTCCGGTGTGGAGCGCATCCAGAGCGGCAATCTGGACGCGCCGATCGGGTATGAAGCTGCGGACGAGTTCCGGCCGGCCTGCGACGCGGTGGATGAAATGGCCGCGCGGCTCAAAGCATCGCTCGAGGCGCAGAGCCGCCAGCAGCAGCAAAAGCAGGAGCTGATTGCGGGAATGTCCCACGATCTTAAAAGTCCTCTGACCTCTATCCGGGCCTATACCGAGGGTCTTCTGGACGGCGTTGCAAAGGATCCTGAGACCGAAAAGCGCTTTCTGCAGACGATCTATGCCAAGGAATCGGAGCTGGAGCGGCTGGTGAACCGGCTGTTTGCGTTCGCAAAGCTCGATCTGGAAGAAGCGCCGGCGGCGCTTGGGCCGCTGCCGCTGGAAAAGACGCTGCGGGGAATTGTGGACGGGCAGGATACGGACGGACTGGAAATACAGATGGCAGAGCTTCCGGTGTGCAGCGTTCTGGCGGACCGGGAGCTGCTGGGGCGCGTAATCTCCAATCTGCTGGACAACAGCCGCAAATACGGCGCGGCGCGGGTCTGCATTGCGGCCTGCGTGTCCGATGGGGCGGCCGCCATTTCGGTTTCGGACAACGGTCCCGGCGTGGAGCAGGCGCAGCTGGAGAAAATTTTTGCGTTGGGCTACCGCACGGACGCCGCGCGGCAGAATCCCGCGGGCGGCAGCGGCATTGGCCTTGCCGTGGTGAAGAAGGCGGCCGGGCAGATGCACGGCAGCGTAAAGGCGGAAAATGGGCCGGGCGGCGGATTTTGAAAAACGGGCGGGAGCTTCCGCTCAAAAACAAGGAATACGAGCTGCTGCTGTTTCTCATGCGCCACCCGGGGCAGGTGTTCAGCCGGAAGGATCTGTATGAGCTGATCTGGGGCCTGGAATCCATGGGAGATAATATTACAGTTGCTGTTCACATTGGCAGAATTCGTGATAAAATAGAAGACGATCCGGCAAACCCGCGCCTTTTGCAGACGGTGTGGGGCGTCGGGTATCGACTGAATAAGGGAGATTGAGAGAAACGTGGGTTTTGTATGCGTTCGGCTCGGCGCTGTTCGCGGGCTTGACGGCGGTGCTTGCCAAGTGCGGCATCCTCAAAACTGATTCGACGGTTGCAACCGCAATCCGCACGATTGCTGTGCTGGTGTTTTCGTGGCTGATGGTCTTTCTTGTGGGCTCGCAGGCGGGGCTTGCGGAGATCGGCGGGAAGACCTTGCTGTTTCTGATTCTGTCGGGCCTGGCCACGGGCGCAAGCTGGCTGTGCTATTTCCATGCGCTGCAGATCGGGGATATCAATAAAGTTGTGCCGGTGGATAAGTCCAGCACGGTGCTGACGATTTTGCTGGCGGTGATCTTTCTGCACGAGTCGCTGAGTCTGAGCAAGGGCGCTGGTATTGTGCTGATTGCCGCGGGTACATATCTCATGATTGAGAAAAAGCAGTCGAGCGGCGCGGCCAAGCAGGGCGCGGGCTGGCTTTTGTACGCGGCGGGCTCGGCGGTATTTGCAAGTCTGACGTCCATCCTTGGAAAAATCGGTATTTCCGGCGTGGAGTCCAACCTCGGCACGGCCATCCGCACGGGCGTGGTGCTGGTGATGTCGTGGATGATGGTGGCGGTTACGGGCAAGGGAAAGCTTGTGCG
>CAKUCT010000150.1 GCA_934643765.1 uncultured Oscillospiraceae bacterium | reverse complement strand
GCGCACAGCGGGTATTATAAAGAGAAAATCTCCGGCATTTCTTCGATGGACGATATTTACGCCATCGCCGCCGGAGTAAAGCGCGATTTGAGGTGATGCTATGTCGGAAGAACAACTGATCCGCCGCGCGCAGCAGGGCGACAACGACGCGTTTGAACAGCTGCTGCTGTTGCACCAGAAGCGGGTGTATAATTTGTGCCTTCGCATGTGCGCCAACCCGGACGATGCGCTGGATCTGTCGCAGGAAGCGTTTATCAAGGCGTGGAAGGCGCTGGGGCAGTATCAGTTTGAAGCGAGCTTTTCCACGTGGCTGTTCCGGCTGACAAGCAATGTTTGCATTGATTTTTTGCGCCGGAAAAAGCGGCGGCAGGAGACCTCCCTCACAGAAAATTACGAAGACAGCGACGACGGCGCAGAGCTGCAGCTCACCGATGCCCAGCCGCTTCCCGAGGAGCAGGCTATCACAAACGAAACCCGTCTGGAACTGGCGCAGGCCATGGCGCGCCTTGCACCGGACCATCGGGCTATTTTGCAGCTGCGCGTGATAGAGAACCTTCCCTATGAGCAGATTGCGGAAATTCTGGACATCCGCGTCGGCACGGTAAAATCGCGTCTGGCGCGGGCAAGAATTCAGCTGAGAAAAATTTTAAAATCAGGGAACTATTTTTCCGTCGCTTCGTCAGAAGCAGTAGAAAGCGAGGTGCGTCTGTTTTGAAATGTAGTGAAGCGATGGAGCTGATCAGCGCGCAGCTCGACGGAACGCTTTCCCAGGAGCAGCGGAACGCGCTGCAGGCCCACCTTTCTTTGTGCCCGGAGTGCCGGGCGCTGGCGCAGGAACTGTCCCAGCTGGAGCAGGAACTTCCAACGCTGGAGCAGGAGCCGCCAAAGCAGCTCCATGACGGCGTGATGCGGGAAATCCGCCGGCAAAGCCGGCATAAAAAAGAGCAGGTTGTGTTTCTGCGCTTCCTTGGCACCGCGGCGGCGGCAGCTGCGCTTCTGGCGGTTCTGGCCGGCTTCAACCTGATTACGCTTCCAAGCTTTGGCCACGGGGAGGCCGGTGTCTCCATGGCGGAATCCCTTTTTCCGAAGAAAGAAACGGCAAAGGAATATGCCAAACGCCTGGCGCGCGAGACCGGCTGCCGGGTGCTGCTGATTGAGCACTGCAGCCCGGAAGCGCTTGGCGGCACGTTTGAAGATCTGGGAAACGGCATCTATCGCCGGGAGCTGACGGAAGATGAGCTTGACCAGATTGAGGGCGCATCCAGCAGGAAATATGTTTTCATCGCGGGCACACGGCGCGAAGCGGACAAGACAGCCTATCTTCTGTGCACACCCTGACTTGACAACTTCCGTGATTTGTGAAAAAATAGACCTACGCCGCACAGCCGTCGGTTGTGCGGCGATACTTTTCTTAGAAAGCAGGTACCGCGATGAGCGAACAGGAATTTGTAAACGGCTTTTGCCCGCAGTGCGGCGAGGCTTTGAAGGTACCGGCGCAGCTGACGCAGTTTTCCTGCATGTATTGCGGCGCGCGGCTGACGCAGCAGGAGCTTCTGGAACGGCCCAAGCCGCAGAGCCCGGCTATGGCGCCGGACGAAGCGCAGGCAAGCTACGAAGCGGCCGCCCGGCAGCTTGCCCCCTGCGTGCGCCGTTTCCGCGGATATCAGAGAAAAATCACAAAAAGTGAGTTTGAACCGGCGTTTGAAGACGTGATGCGCACGGCAGAGCCGGTTTTCCGGGCGCTCGATGAGGCGCTCGCGGCGATGGAGGTTGACGCGCAGGCGCAGCTGCGCCAGGACGCTGGAAAGCTTCTTGACGAGCTGGAGCTCGACTGGGCCGGCAACCGGAGCCCGAACGGCGCGCGCGACGACGACAAGATGGTCATTGCGATTTTCCTGGTTCCGGCCATCCGGAAGCTGCGCTTACCGGCCAGCGAGCCGTTCTGTGAGGCGCTGCAGCAGGAGTGGGTGCAGAGATATCCCAAATCGCCGTTCTATCTGGGCGATTATGATACGATCTCCGGTGGCTTCCGCAAGCGGCTGTTCGGCCTGTGCTTTATTACAACAGCGGTATGTGAAGAACTCGGCAAGCCCGACGACTGCGAGGAGCTGACGGCCTTCCGTGCCTTCCGCGACGGCTATCTCAGATCGTGCCCGGACGGTCAGGCGCTCATTGACGAGTATTATGACATTGCGCCGGGCATCGTGCTGTGCATCAACACCTGCTCTGACCGCCATGAGACCTACCGGCAGATCCGGGAGCAGTATCTCGCCCCCTGCTATGAAGATCTGCAGCGCGGGCGTCTGGCGGACTGCAAAGCGCGGTATGTGGAGATGGTCCGCACGCTGGAGTCGCGGTTCCTGTCTTAAACCGAATCAAAATCCCGGCTGCCTATGCAGCCGGGATTTTTAATGTTGGCAAAAAAATCAGAGACTTTTAATAGCCGTATTTTCTGCGCTTGACAAGCAGGAAGACGACCGTCACCAGAACGGACATCACCTCCGCTGCCACGATCGACAGCCAGATGCCGTCGAGCCCCCAGACCATCGGGAAAATCAGCACAGCCGCAACCTGGAACACCAGCGTGCGCAAAAAGGAGATCAGTGCCGAGGTCAGGCCGTCTCCGAGCGCGGTAAAGAACGACGAACCAAAGATGGAAAAACCGGAGAGCAGGAACGAGCAGGAGAAAATCGCAAAGGCGTGCGCGGTCATGTCGAGCAGCGCCTCGTCATAGCCGACAAAGAGCGTCGCCAGCGGCCGGCCGGCAAGCTCGCCCGCAGCGAACATGAAAAGCGCCGTAACGGCGATGATGCCAAGGCTGCGCTTGCGAAGCCCCCGCAGCTCCGCACGGTTCTCCGCGCCGTAGTGGTAGCTTACAATGGGGCTGGAGCCCACGCAGTAGCCGATGAAGATGGCCATGAAGATCATGCTCACATACATCAGAACGCCGTAGGCCGACACGCCGTCTTCACCCGCCCAGCGCATCAGCTGCGTATTATAGAGCATGCTGACGATGGACATGGAGATGTTGCTCATCAGCTCCGACGAGCCGTTGGCGCAGGTTTTGGCCAGAGCCTGGCCGTCAAACTGGAAAGCCGTAAAGTACAAGAGGCTTCCGGGGCGCCGCTTTGCGAAATAGACAAGCGGAATCGCGCCGCCGGCCAGCTGGCTGAAGGCGGTTGCGGCCGCCGCACCGGCAAGCCCCCAGCGGAACACGCCGACAAACAGCGCATCAAGCGTCATATTGCACACACCCGCAGCAACGGTCACATACAGGCCGAGCTTCGGCTTCTGCGCCGTTGGGCACAGACACTGAAATTCATACTGCAGCAGATAAAACGGCGTGGCCAACAGGACGATTCTGCCGTACAGCACGCAGTTTCGAAGAAGCTCGCCCTCCGCGCCGAGCAGCGCGGCAATGGCCGGAAGAAGCACGATGCCAAGCACGGCCAGCAGCACACCAAGCGCAGCCGCGCAGACGACCAGCATGGTGAAAACGGCGTTAGCCTTCTGCTCGCGCTTTTCACCGAGCAGCTTCGCAATCAGCGCGCTGCCGCCCGTGCCGAACATAAAGCCGGGACAGCCGAGAATCATCAGAACCGGCATGATGAAGTTGACGGCGGCGAACGGCGTCTTCCCGGCAAAGTTCGAGACAAAAAAGCCGTCCACCACGCCGTAGATGGACGTGAAGACCATCATAATGATCGACGGCAGCGTGAAGCGCAGCAGCCTGCGCGTATTGAAGTGGTCAGATAACTGTATCATTTGAGGTAATCTCCAATGCTTTGATTTTTTGCCGCAGATCGTTCAGATATTTCTCGGTCAGCGCCAGATAGCGCTCCAGATCCGCCTGCGGCCAGGCTTCGTAAATTTCGTTTTCCAGCACGGCGACGCGCCCGGCAGTTCTGGCGGCAAGCGCTTTGCCTTTGTCTGTCAGACAGACAATTTTGCTTTTTTTATCGGCGGGCACGAGCGACACAAAGCCGCCGGCCTCCAGCTTGTGAAGCGCGGAGCTGATGGTCTGCTTGCTCTGGCCGGTGCCGCGGTAGAGCGACTGCAGCGGGCAGCGGCCCTGTGCGTCGGTCAGCGCGTAGAGAATCATCATCGTACTGTCGGCAAGGCCGAGCTTCAGGGCAAGATCATGGTATGCTGCGTCAGTCTCGGCGAGCAGATAGTTCAGTTTCCGGTTGAGCGTGGCTACAGGCTCATGCATAACGGCGCCTCCTGTAAAACAAATTGTCCGAAATCATACCGCGGCATTGTAGTACGATTTCGGACAAAAGTCAAGTGAAGAAAAATTCCCGGCAGAAAAGAACCTTCCGGCTGGACTTAACGAGCCAAAACCGCGTAGCGTTTCGCGCCTATAGGCGCGAAATAAAATGTCAATCTATTTTTAGCCGCGACCTGTGCGTGGATAAAAATACTGCTCGCCTCGCAAGTGTGGAATTTGGCGCCTTTGGCGCTCAAATTATGCGCGTTGTGAGGCGCATCTTTTCGTCAAAAAAGTGTTCACTTTTTTGACGATATAAAATTCCCGGCAAGCGAATGCTTGCCGGGAACGGGAATATTTGCGGTTTTTCGGGAAAAACTTACTTGGCAAAGACCTTCTTGAGTCTTGCAAAGCGGGGCAGACCGTCTTCCTTCTGAAGCTTCGTCTCGCCCTGAATCAGCGGCAGGCAGTACTTGGCAAAGTCTTCCGTGACGTTGTTGCCCTCGGCGTTGATCCACTCCTTCGGGAACTTCTTTTCGAAGTTTGCCACGTCGGACAGGTCAAACAGCTTGGCCTCGCACTTGTAGCCGTTTTCACGGTCGCAGGCGAAACCGACCATCTTGTCGGTCGTGCCGTTCAGCATTTCCTTCACAGCGGTCTCACCGGCCATATAAGCCTCGTCGATATCGGTCTGGGACGCGCAGTGCGCAGCGCAGCGC
>CAKUCT010000149.1 GCA_934643765.1 uncultured Oscillospiraceae bacterium | reverse complement strand
CTTTTCGCCTTGCCAGTGTGGAATTTGTGCGCAGCCAAGGCGCATCTCCTTTGTCAAAAAAGCGTCAGCTTTTTTGACAGTCAAACCTCCGCCGGACTTTCGTCCGGCGGAGCGTTGCATGTTCTTACTGTGCGGCAACTGCGGCCGTTTTCAGCGTGGAGTGGGCCAGCAGCGAGGTCACTTCCTCGTCGGAGAGCTCATAGCCCCAGAGCAGGCTGTAGGCTTCCTTGGCGACAGAGGTCATGTCGTAGTCGTAGATCTCCGGATAGATGAGATTGCCGAGCCACCACACGCCAAGCAGCATGTTCATCGACGGGGGGCCGGACAGCCAGCTGTACGGTGTGCCGGGGACTTCATAATACTTACCTGTGCTGATAGCGGTCAGCTGCGACCAGGCGGGATCGTCCGCCACGGTGTCATAGATGCTGCCGTCGGCGAAGAGAATGACGTCGGGGTCAAAGTTGTAGAGCTGTTCGAGGCTGATGATGTTGCCGCCGCCCTTATTGGTGACGTCTTCCACAACCACGGCGTTCTCCACGCCCACCATATCCAGAACCTGCGCCTGGACAGAGCCGGCAGCATTGGTGCCGAGGCCGTCCTCACCGGTGGTGTACATGGCGCTCACGCGCGTCTCATCGGTGATCTTGGCGGCGTTTTCGGCGGCCATCGTGGTGGTGCGGTCAACGAAGGCGGCAAGCGCTTCGCCGCGTTCTGCCTTGCCGGAGAGGATGGAGCCGAGCGTGCGGAACGCGGCTGCCATGTGCGGAAGGTCCGCTTCAATGAAGATGACGGGGATGCCGGTCTGCTCCTGCAGGGCGTCAAGATCTTCGGCCATATCGTCCTTCTTGTCGCCCAGGTCGATGACGACCTGCGGGTCGGCGGAAAGAACGGTTTCCAGATTCAGATTGGCCTTGCTGCCGTACATCTGGCCGGTCTCCGGGAGATCTGCAAGGTTCGCAGGCAGGAAAGCCAGCTGCTTTTCGGTGGGGGCGGCGTTGATAGCGACCATGAATTCCGGCGCGATGGTGGCCAGAATCATCGTAGCCACGGCGCCGCTGGGCGCGATGCGGGTGATATCAGCCGGAAGCTCCACGGTGCGGCCCAGGCTGTCGGTAAACGAGACGGTCTCCGCTTCGGCCGGAGCGGGTTCTTCTTCCGCGGCCGGTTCTTCTGCTGCGGGGTCCTCCGCGGGCGCTTCGGTTTCCGGGGCGGTCTGCTCGGTCTGCGTTGTTTCCGGCGCGGCGGATTCCTGTTTGCCCGATGCGCAGCCGGTCAGAAGCGCGGCGAACATCGAAAGGACAAGCAGAAGCGCAAGAATTCTTCTGTTCATTTTCATTCCTCCTATAGGTGGTAATTCTGATTTAAGGATAACGGGAGAAAGAGGCAAAGTCAAGACGGCACGCGGTTTATATGCGGTAAAAGCGAAAAAAATTTAAAAAAATTCGGCGATGATGAACACAAAAAATGTCCCGCGGAGACTTCCGCGGGACACAGCATGATAAAACTGCGCAGCGCTTCGCCCGCAGAACGCGCGGGCCGGAGCACAAGCATTTTGGCGAAAAATCAACGGTTTGCCAGCCGCAATTTATTTGCGGATCGAAAGCTCCAGCATATCCAGTGCCGGCCGGAGCTGGGCGTAGAATTCTGCGCCGGTCCGCGCAGCGGGCATCCGCTGGACGTACCATTCACACGGCTCAAGCTCGGCCTCGCCGAGCCGGCGCGCAAAGTCTGCACCCATGCCGATGGCCTCCGCATAGGGAAGCATTTTGTAGAAATACTGTCCGTCGCGGCCAAGGAGCATCGCGATGTGCCGGTCGGAGAGCTTTTCCATGCCCTTGCGGAAGCCGAGACTCTGGCCGATCAGCTGCGAGCCGAGCTCTGTCCGCTTGCCGCCGTGCAGCGTCAGAACGCCGCACAGAAGACTCATCACAACCGCAACCAACATCGAAAGGCCGCCGCCGGACAGGCGTGAGGCGACCAGCAGCGCCAGCGCCGCCGCGGCCGCGAGCACCATGGCCGGGATATTGCCGAGATAGTACGCCTGCGCGCCGTGCGAGATCAGAACGCTCAGCGCAAGACCGACCACCATGCACAGAAACAGCACCAGGCCGCGGGCGGGCATGGTGGGGAGAATCTGACTCATGGTGGCAAGGCTTGCCACGCTCATAGCCAGCGCACACAGGCCCTGCATGATGCGCACGTTGCCGCTGGCGCGGTTGTAGAGCCGCCGGTCCCAGTAGCGCCGGATAGCACGCATGGCGTTCTGCGCGGTGTTTTTGAAGACGAGGCTCGCCCCGTCGCACACATCGCCGCGGGCAAACAGCGCGGAGAAGATCTTACCCTCAAGCCGCTTGCGTTCGTTGCCCATGATGACCTGCCGGTGCAGCAGCACATGGCCCTTTTCGTCCATCTCGATGGTGAGATATCCGAGCGCGGCCCAGTGGCAGATGAGCATTTTGAAGTCCGGCTGGCCGCCGGCCAGCAGATACGGAAGATCGCACGGCAGAACCGCGTCGGGCGGGACTGTCCGCGACGAGACGCGCAGCGCGGGCGAGCGGAGCGTCAGCGCCCAGTATGCCAGGGCCAGGACGCTGAACAAAAGCACCAGCGCCGTCTCCACCCAGCCGGAGGACCAGCTGGCGTATTTGCCGGAAAAATAGCCCTCGCCGACGACAAGCGTCATGGTCAAAGACTCGTGATCCTTGAGCGCCGTGCCGACGGTGCCGCCGATCATGCCCTCGCGGACGGTGAAGGTCATATAGTCCTCAATGACATCGCCGTAGTAGCCGCTGGTGAAGGCCGGGTAGGCTTCGAAGGCGGCAGGAAGCGAAATTGTAAAATCGTAGTTCGCGATGGCCCAGTTCCACTTCGGCGCCAGCAGCGGCAGCGTCAGGGTCTGGATGTTGTCCTGCTCGGAGACAAGCCCGGAGACGGTGTAGGTAATGGTAAAGGTTCTGCTTCCGGAGAAGCCGCCGTTGGACGTGAGCACCAGAACGGGGTAGCCGTCCTGCGTTGTTTTTTTATACTTATAGCCGGCAACGTTGATTCTCTTTGCGCCAACGGCCAGCGGAAGCTCCAGCGTCTGCTCTGTTCCTGCAATGTCAATGGTCACGGTCTGCGTGATCTGGCAGCTGCCGCCGGCATCGACCAGACAGTCGGTTTTCATGTCCGTAATCATAGTACTTTCCGCCGCACCGGCGCTGAAAGCCAGGCCCAGCATGCACACAGCAGCGAGAAGAAATCCCAAAATCCGCTTCGTCTTCCCCACCTCAGTTCTTCTGATATTCACAACCAAAATACCACAAAATCCGTCAAAATGCAACCGCCAGCCGTACACGAGCCCGAAAACGGGCCGGATTTCCAGAGCCGGAACGGCGCGCCGCCCGGAACAGACGGCAGAACGCTGGAAAATCAACAAAAACGTGAAAAAATTTCGTTGTTTGCGTTGGATTTATGTTGATTTCTTGAAAGAAATACGGTATGATACTCTATAGAATCCGAGCGTGCGGTCCGTGCGGCCACAAGCCGGAACCGAGTTGGGAGATTGAAGGAGTCATCACACATGATTATTACACAGAAAAAACCTGTCGAAGAAGTCATGGCACTGGTGGCAGACGCGAAGACCGTTGCCATCGTTGGCTGCGGCAGCTGCGCCACCGCCTGCCAGACCGGCGGTGAGCCGGAAGTTGCGGCTATGAAGGCTGCGCTGGAAGCTGCGGGCAAGACCGTCGTTTTGACCACCATGGCCGATTACTGCTGCATGAATCTGGGCGTCAAGTCCAAATGCAAGCCGATTGTTGCGGCAAAGCCGGACTGCGTCATCTGCATGTCCTGCGGCGACGGCGTACAGACCGTTGCCAACAACTGTCCCGGTATCCCGGTTTATCCCTCCAACAATACGATGTTCCTCGGCGAAGCGGTTCGCTTCGGCCAGTGGGAAGAGGCCTGTCATCTGTGCGGCGACTGCGTGCTTGGCACGACGGGCGGTATCTGTCCCATCACGCACTGCGCCAAGAGTCTGGTCAACGGCCCCTGCGGCGGCCAGAAGAACGGCAAGTGCGAAGTCAATCCGGAAAATGACTGCGCGTGGATCAAGATCTACAAGCGTCTGGAGTCCATCGGCCAGCTTGAGAAGCTTGGCATGACGCGGCCGGATAAGGGCTATCAAAACGTGGCGTATCCCAGAGCCATCAGTCTGAGGGGGAAGAAAGCATGAGCAAGTTAAAAGAAGCACTCGAAGCCGGTAAATTTGGTGTAACGGCGGAAATGGCCCCCCCGAAGGGTTATGATTTTACAGAGCAGATGGAATCTGCGCAGCTGTTGGCCGGAAAGGTCCACGCTGTGAACGTCACGGATATGCAGTCCGCTTCGCTCAAGGCCTCCGGTCTTGGCCTGTGCGTCAAACTGCGCCAGGCGGGTGTGGAGCCCATCCTTCAGATCACGGGCCGCGACCGCAACCGTATGGCGATCATGGGCGATGTTCTGTCGGCGGCGAGCTTCGGCATTGATACGATGCTGGCTCTGACGGGCGACCATCCGGTGGTCGGCGACTGTCCGGAGTCCAAGCCGGTGTACGATCTGGACTCGGTCGGCATTCTGAAGATGCTCACCGAGATGGAACAGACCAACTGCGATTGCGGCGGCAACGAAATTGCAGGCGGCGCGCCGAAGTTCTATAAGGGCGCTTCCGTGACCCCGGTCTATGACCCGATTTTCCTGCAGATCAACAAGCTGCGCCAGAAGGTTGAAAATGGCGCGATGTATGTCCAGACGCAGGGCATCTTTGATCTGGATGTGTTCAAGAAGTTCCTAGAGGAAGTGGACAAGGCCGGCATCAAGACCCATATTATGGCCGGTATCATTCCGCTGAAGTCGGCCGGTATGGCAAAATACATGAACGAGAATGTCCCCGGCATCGCGGTGCCGCAGGATATGATC
>CAKUCT010000148.1 GCA_934643765.1 uncultured Oscillospiraceae bacterium | reverse complement strand
CATCTGGAACCCAAGGCTGTATTTTCCTTTTTTGAAGATCTCTGCGCCATCCCCCACGGCTCGGGAAACACAAAAGCTGTCAGCGACTACTGCCGCCGCTTCGCCGAAGCGCGTGGTCTGGAAGTACATCAGGACAGCCTGAACAATATCATCATCGTCAAGCCCGCCACCGAAGGCTACGAAGATGCGCCCGCGGTCATTCTGCAGGGCCACCTGGATATGGTCACAGAAAAAACCGCCGAGAGCACGATCAACTTTCTGACCGACGGTCTGGAGCTTGCCGTCGACGGCGACTTTGTCCACGCCAACGGCACCACCCTCGGCGGCGACGACGGCATTGCCGTCGCCATGGCGCTGGCTGTGCTGGACGCGAAGGATCTCGCGCACCCGCGCCTGGAATGCGTCTTCACGGTCGATGAAGAGGTCGGCATGGACGGCGCGGTCGGCCTCGACGTCTCCCCGCTGCAGGCCCGCCGCCTGATCAACATCGACTCGGAGGAAGAGGGCATCCTGACCGTCAGCTGCGCGGGCGGCGCGCATGCCGACGTCAAGATCGCGATGCATGCCAACGACTGCGCGCTCAGCCAGGCTGCCATCCAGATTTCCGGTCTGAAGGGCGGCCACTCCGGCGCGGAGATCGACAAGGGCCGCGGCAACGCCACGATGCTGCTGGGCCGCGTGCTGCAGGCGCTGGTCGATGCACTGGAGGTTCGTCTGGTGCGCGCGGAAGGCGGTCTCAAGGATAACGCCATCCCGCTTGCGGCAAATGCCGTCATCGCCCTGGAAGAGGCGCAGATGGCCCGCGCACAGGAAATTTGCGCAGAATACGAGGCCATTTTCCGCAAGGAGTACGCCGCGTCTGACCCGGACGTCGCCATCACCTTCACGCCCGGCCTTGTTGCGGGCAAGGCTCTGAGCCTGCACGATACGCGCCGCGTGTGCTGCTTCCTCGGCCTGTTCCCGAACGGCATCGCGGCCATGAGCATGGACATTCCGGGCCTTGTAGAGACCTCCTGCAACCTCGGCATTTTCCGCGTAGACGAAAACGGTCTGGAGGGCTCCGGCTCTGTCAGAAGCTCGGTCGCCAGCCGTAAGCAGATGCTGCTGCGCCGCATTGGCCTGCTCGCCGAGGGTCTGGACGGCACCATGGCCGTCTCGGGCGATTACCCGGCGTGGGAATACCGCCGCGAGTCGCATCTGCGCGATGTGATGTGCAAGGTTTATGAAAGCCAGTACGGTAAGGCCCCGAAGGTGGAGGCCATCCACGCAGGTCTGGAATGCGGCCTGTTCTGCGGCAAGCTGCCGGGACTCGACGCCGTCTCTTTCGGCCCGGACCTTCTGGATATCCATACAACGAACGAGCGCATGTCCATCAGCTCCGTGCAGCGCGTGTGGACCTATCTCTGCGCCGTCCTGCGTGAGCTCAAGGACTAAGATTTACAGAAAGCTTTCGTCTTTTGTTGACAGCCCGCCTTTCGCCCGGCAATCGCCGGGCGAAAGGCGTATTTTCACGGGAATTTCCCCGATTGTTTTTAATTGATTCACAATTTTCATAAAATAGCTTGTATAATATAGAACATGCAAGACAGACAGGAGGGGATTGTGCATGGCAAGAGATCCATATGAGGTTCTGGGCGTATCGAAAAATGCCAGTGAAGACGACATCAAGCAGGCCTATCGCCGTCTTGCCAAGCAGTACCATCCCGATCTGCATCCGGGAGACGCCGAATGCGCCCGGAAGATGAATGAAATCAACGAGGCGTATGATCTGCTCAAAAACCCGCAGGCCTATCAGGCGTATCAGCGCCAGCAGGCGCAGAACGCCTACCAGCAGGCTTATCGCCAGCAGCAGTCGGCCTATCAGCAGCAGAACCAGCAGTATTATGATCCGTTCGGCTTCTGGACCTCGCAGACCGGCAGCCAGAACGGCCAGAATCCGAACCAGCACTATTACCGCTACACCTACACCTATCAGCCCGGGCAGGACACCGGCGAGCAGAACACGCAGTACCAGTGGACCTATCGCCGGCCGCGGCGCAACATCTTCGGCAAAATTTTGGGCGCGTACCTGCTCTTGCAGGTGCTCGGCTGGCTGCTGGCCAGCTGCAGCTACCGTGTCTATCCGTCTTATTATTACGGCTACAGCTCTGAACCGGACAGCAGCTATTCTGAAACCTACACGCAGCCGAACGGCTACAACAGCTATGGCTTCGGCTCCGGCCGGCAGAGCTGAGAGGTGCTGCCATGAAGCTCTTTACAAAAAAACAGCCGCCGGCGCCTGATCTGCGCCTGGAGGCCATCGAAGCGGAGTACCGCAACTACCGCCGCCGCACGCAGGAAGCTTCCAGCGCAGCAGCAGACGCCGCCCGGCGGCAGACCATTGCTTCCTTTCTGCCAGTCTATGACGATCTGACGCGCGCGCTGGCCGCGCCGTGCCAGGACGCGGCTTACCGCAAGGGCATTGAGATGATGCTGCAGAATCTGCTTTCCATTCTGGAAAGTTTCCAGGTCCGGCCCATGCAGAGCCTTGGCAAGTGCTTCAACCCCGACTATCATGAGGCCATCTCCCACGTTGAGGACAAAGACGCCGGGCCGGAGCAGATCGTAGAGGTTATCCAGACCGGCTTTACGATGGATGAGGACGTCATCCGGCACGCAAAGGTCGTTGTTGCGAACTGAACTTATTTTCTGATTTTACTTTGCCGCGCGCATTGGTTTGTGCGCGGCACAAAAATTCCACTTGAGATTCTTGAGATTATTGAAGGAGCGTTTGACGTATGTCCAAAATCATCGGCATTGACCTTGGTACCACCAATTCCTGCGTGGCTGTGATGGAAGGCGGCGAGCCGGTCATCATTCCCAACGCCGAAGGCGGCAGAACGACGCCTTCCGTGGTGGCCTTCTCCAAGACCGGTGAACGGATGGTCGGAAGCCTTGCCAAGCGGCAGGCCGTCACCAACCACGACAGAACCATCAGCTCCATCAAGCGCCAGATGGGCAGCAATTACCGCGTGAACATCGACGGCCACAAATATACCCCGCAGGAAATCTCCGCCATGATTCTGCAGAAGCTCAAGCGGGACGCGGAAAGCTATCTCGGAGAGCCTGTGACCGAAGCGGTCATCACCGTCCCCGCGTACTTTACAGACGCGCAGCGGCAGGCCACCAAGGACGCCGGTAAAATTGCCGGGCTCAACGTCCAGCGAATCATCAACGAGCCCACCGCCGCTGCGCTTGCCTACGGCATTGACAAAGAGCAGAGCCAGAAGATCATGGTCTATGATCTGGGCGGCGGCACATTCGATGTGTCCATTCTCGACATTTCCTCCGGCGTCATTGAGGTTCTGGCAACCGCTGGCAACAACCACCTCGGCGGCGACGATTTTGACAAGTGCGTGATGGACTATCTCGTCTCGGAATTCAAAAAAGAGACGCGCATCGATCTCTCCCGCGACCCCGTTGCCATGCAGCGCGTAAAAGAAGCGGCGGAGAAGGCCAAAATCGAGCTCTCCTCCATGACGCAGACCTCCGTGGAGCTTCCCTATATTGCCGTCTCCAAGGCAGGGCCCGTTCACATGGACATTCCCCTCACAAGGGCAAAATTCAACGACCTGACCGGCCAGCTGGTACAGGCCACCAAGGCCCCCGTCAACCAGGCCATCAACGACTCCGGCATCACCATCTCGCAGATCAGCAAGGTTCTGATGGTCGGCGGCTCGAGCCGCATCCCGGCCGTGCAGGAGTTGGTCAGCCAGATCACCGGCACCGCACCCTTCAAGGGCATCAACCCCGATGAGTGCGTCGCCATGGGCGCGTGCCTGCAGGGCGGCGTTCTGTCCGGCAGCGTCCAGGGGCTGCTGCTTTTGGATGTCACGCCGCTGTCTCTCGGCATTGAAACGCTCGGAGGCGTCTGCACCAGAGTCATTGAGCGCAACACCACCCTTCCCATCCGCAAAAGCCAGATTTTCACCACGGCCTCGAGCTTCCAGTCCTCGGTCGATGTCCATGTTCTGCAGGGCGAGCGCCCCATGGCGCACCAGAACAAGGAGCTCGGCCGCTTCCAACTCACCGGCATCCGCCGGGCCCCCAGAGGCGTTCCGCAGATTGAGGTCACATTCTCCATTGATGCCAACGGCATCGTGAACGTCTCTGCCAAGGACTTGGACACCGGCAAGGCGCAGGCCATCACCATCACCGCGACCTCCAACATGAGCCGCGAGGAAATTGACAGAGCCGTACGCGACGCGCAGCAGTACGCCGCCGAAGACGCCAAGCTCAAGGCTGAGGCCACGGCCAAGGACCGCTGCGAGCATCTTCTCTACCGCGCCGCCAGCCTGAAGCCCGCAGACAAAGAGCAGAAAGCCGCGCTGGCCGAGGCCGTCAAGAATGTCAAGCGCGCCGTCAAGTCGCGCGACCCGGAGCAGATGGTCTCCAGCGCGGACGCCCTGGAGCAGCTTCTGGCGCAGGCGGGCGTCAATATGGACGACGCCGGCAGCTATCAGGGCTCGTATGAGAACCCGAATGACAGCTTTGACGACGATGCCATGGATGCGGACTTTGAAGCGGTCGACAAATAAAAAATTGTCAAAAAAGCCGGCGCAGCATAAGCTGCGCCGGCTGTTCGTATGTCAAAAATCTTATTCGCAGAAGAGGCCCCGTTTTTCGCGGAAGCGGCGAACCTCCGGATTGACGATCTGCCCCTGCTCAATGTCAATCGCCTGCCGGAGATTTTCCGGATACTGCCCCAGCGCCAGCGCGTCCGCGTAGCGCGCGAAGTTCCGGCTGAACACTTTCGACGTTGTATACGGGTACATGGCGGGCGTATTGTCCACTGCATAGTGAATAACGCCGTCGACGGTGTAGACCGGATGGTCAATCGTCGTCGGATGGGACGTCTCAATCTCCAGATACGGGTCGCAGCTCACGTCAACAATCATCGTTCCCGGCCGCATCTTCTTTAAATCCTCGCGATAGATCAGCCGGTCGGTCCTGGCCGTGTCCCAGTAT
>CAKUCT010000147.1 GCA_934643765.1 uncultured Oscillospiraceae bacterium | reverse complement strand
GGGCGGGCACTGTATCGCGGTGGACCCCTGGTTCATCCACGAAAAATTTGAGGATATCACGCCGCTGATTTTTGAGGCGCGCACGATCAACGACGGAAAGCCGGAGTGGGTCGCAGAGCGCATCGGGCGCGATGTAAAGCCAGGGGCGAAGATCGCGGTGCTCGGCATGAGCTTCAAGGCCAACATCGACGACACGCGCGAGAGCCCGTCGGTGCTGTTTGCGAACATTCTGAAGGACAAGGGCTATGAAGTCATTGCCTGCGAGCCGTTTATTGAAGGCGATGTGGCGGGATTCCGGAACCATACGCTGGAAGAGGCGATGGCGGAATGCGATTACGCGGTGATTACGCTGATGCACACGCCGTTTGTGGAGAACAAGGCGCTGATCGCAACGAAGCCGTATTATGACTGCGTGGGACTCATGCGCAAATAAAGATTCACCCGCCGCAAGATTTTCTTGCGGCGGGGATTTATTTTCTTCTGCACTTTAAGATGCACAGACAAAGTTAAAGTAGAATTGGTTGGATTTGCTCGCCCTGCAGGGCGTGGCAGACAGTGTCGGTGAGCTTGGTGAAGTCGGCGACCATCGACCGGGGCTTTTTCTGCGGGCTGTCCTGGTGGAAGGGGACGAAGTAGTAGTGCTTGCGGTTGAGCAGACGGCCGATATTTTCCGCATTCCCGGCGAGCGCGTCATTGGTGGAGACGGCGAGAATGACGGGCGCTTCGTTTCGAAGGTGCGCTTTGGCGGCCAGGGTGACGGGAGAGTCCGCGATGCCGTTTGCAAGCTTCGCAATCGTGTTTCCAGTGCAGGGCGCGATGACGAGCGCATCCAAAAGCGCCTTCGGGCCGATGGGCTCTGCTTGGGGGATGGTGTGCAGGATTTCATGGCCGCAGATGGCTTTCAGCCGCCCGCGGAAGGCTGCGGCCTGGCCGAAGCGGGAGTCGGTGTCGTAGCTGATGCCGGACATGATGGGAATGATGTCCGGAAAGACGGTGTGCAGCTCCTCCAGCGCCTCTAAGACTGGCTGGAATGTGCAGAATGAGCCACACATGGCAAAGCCGATGACGGGATTTTTCATAAGACCTCCTGATAAGACAAATAGGAAGAATCGTACATGGCGCGCAAGAGAAATCTGGCGGCGGTTTTCGGCGCGGTTCTGCCGGGAAGGCCGGAGCCGGAGACGAAATGGGCGGGCTTTCCGGCGTCCGGCGCGATGCCGCCGGGGCTGGAGGCAAGCTCTATGTAAATGCAGCCGGGGCGCAGAGCGGCAAGCTGACCCGAAGTAAAGACCGGCGCGGGGACGGTATTGAACACGCAGTCGTACTGCCCGAGGCCGCCGGGATAGCTGCCTGTTTCATCAAAGCGGCAGCCGAGCGCTTCTATGACGGCACGCTGTGCGGGATTTCTGGAGGTAAGCGTAACGCCGGCACCGAGGGCATGAAGCTTCATGGCAAGGCTCTTTCCGATGCGGCCGGAGCCGGTGACAAGGACGCTTGCACCCTGCAGGGTGATGGGCAGGGCCTGCATGGCAAGAAGCAGCGCGCCTTCGGCGGTGACGGCGGCATTGGCAAGGGTCAGGGCGGAATTTTGCAGATAGTCATAGCTGCGGATGCCGGTCTTTTGAAGCAGCGTGTGGAATGCGCCGAGTCCCCAGCCAAAGACGGCGGCATCTTCCGGCAGCACATTTAAAAGCTGCGCCGGTGTGAGGGACGGAAGTCCGGTGATTGCACCGGAGCGGACAGACGGAACAGGCAGGCAGACGGCCTGCGCCTCCTGCGCGGCCAGAAGCGGCGTGTCGTGGGTATCGGGAAGCTCCGGGACACCGAAGGAGAAGACGGTGAAGCCGGCGCTTTGCAGGAATTCTGCCAGGTAGCGCTGGCGCGCGTCGCCGCCGAGCACGGCAATCGAATGAATCAAACGCATCCCTTCTTTCTGGATTCTCTCTTCTTAAGAATATGCAGAGGCAGGGCCGGGCGCGACGCTCCGGCGGAAAAGGGCAAAAAAAGACCCCGCTGGATGGGCGGGGAAGGTAAGAATTGGATTTTCTATGTAGGGTGTATCTGAAAACTCCCAACGCACCCGGACAGCGGGTCTTTTTGCGGTGCGCCGCGTCATTTTTCCTTGAAATACGTCAGTATTCCTGCGAAAAAATGTCTTGCGCAACGTAAAAATCCCTCGCTGCCGGTCACATCATGAGTTTTCAGATACACCCTAGGGATGCTGCAGATCAGCCTAAAAACCACTGCGTCCAGTAGCCGCCATCGGAAACATAGCCGATGCCCATGGTGGTAAAATTGGCGGAGAGGATGTTTGCACGGTGCCCGGCGGAGTTCATCCAGGCGGTTACGACCGCCTCGGCAGTGGAGTAGCCCATGGCGATGTTTTCTCCGGCGTAGTTGTAGGTAATACCGAAGGATTTCATCATGTCAAACGGGGAGCCGTAGGTGGGGCTGGTGTGGCTGAAGTAGTGGTTGTCGTGCATGTCCTGGGATTTGATTGCTGCGCAGCGGCTGAGCGTGTCGTCGAGGATGAGCGCGGAAAGGCCGTTGGCCGCGCGTTCGCGGTTGACAAGGGTCAGCACCTGCTGGGCAACGCTTGCGCTTGCGCCGTCATCCGGGGTGTCCGGCGCGCTGGGCGTTTCCGGTGTATCCGGGACTTCAGGCGTATCCGGCGTGTCCGGGAGTTCGGGCGTATCCGGCTGCTCCGGAAGCTCCGGCGTGTCGGGCGTGTTCGGACAGGATACGTCCGGACAAGGAATGCAGAAATTGCTGGGGAAGCAAAGACGCTCAGAAACGCAGAAGCTGCCAGTCGTGCAGAAGATGGGACTGGGGCAGGACTTGGTGCTGTTTTGCAGCGTGCAGTCGGGCGGCGCGGCCTGCGCGGAGACGATCAGCGCGGCAGAAAGCGCCAGGGTTGAGACGAATGTGAAGATTTTTCTTTTCATTGGTTTTACCTCCTCGGCTTTCTTTTTACGCCGGAATCTGGGAAATGGCAAGCTGTAAATTATGGAAGAAAAATTGCGCGTCCGCCAAAATCCTTGTGTTTTCAACAGCTTTTGTGGTATACTATAGGCGTATTAGAAATACTTACCAGCAAGAGGTGAACAAGAATGGAAGAACGCGGATTTATCCGGGATATGTTGGATGTGAAGGTGCTGATTCTGTTTGTGGCGGCGAAGGCAAAGTATCCGCTGACGGCGCAGAAGATTTATGAGCTGTGCTATCAGGACGACAGGCTCAGCTATTTTGATGTGAGCATTGCCATTCCGCAGATGGTCGAAAGCGGACATCTGGAAAAGCTGCCGGATGAGACATATGTGATTACCGAAAAGGGGCGCGAGCAGGAAGAGGTGACGCGGGACTCGATCGCGTTCCCGGTGATGCAGCGCGCGCTGAACGCGGTGGAAAAATTCAACGCCTCGACGCGGCGCGGCGAGTTTGTACACAGCGAGTTGAGCGAGGCGGAGGACGGAACGTGTCAGGTGAGCCTGTATCTCGACGACGATGTGGGCCAGCTGATGAAGCTGGAGCTCAGCGCGCCAAGCAAAACGCAGGGACGGGCGCTGCAGCGCGCGTTTGAGCAGCGGGCGGAGACAATCTACAATCTGGTGATGAAACAGCTGTTCCGCGACACGGCGGACGAATGAGACAGTATCAGAACGCGGCGGCGTATCTGGCGCAGAGGATGCAGCAGCGGTCCCTGCGGCCTTCGGAGCTTGCGCGGCGGACCGGAATTGACCGGGGGATTCTGCGAAGGATCCTGGACGGACGCGAGCGCGCGATCAGCACGCGGAACATGCTGGCGCTGGCAAGATTTTTCGGCATGCCGCTGCAGGAGTTGGTGGACAGACTTTCGTAATAGACTGTTTACAGATTATTTACCAAAGACGGCGCATGCGGGATTGAAAAATTGTGCAAAATGTGATATGCTGTAAGCACAGAGGAGAGAGAAACACACAATCCTCTGCAGCAGGCTAATACGAAAGGAGCGGCTTATATGAGATTTCAGTACACCGAGAAGAAAGTCAACCTCCCGGAGAATGTCCACAAATACGCCGAAAAGAAGGTTATGAAGCTTGAGCGGTTCTTTGGCGAGGATGCCGAAGCACTGGTCACGTTCAGCGTGGAGAAGGACCGCAACATCGCGGAGATTACCGTCCACGCTTCCAATATGTATTTCCGCGCACGTGAAAGCACGTCTGATATGTTTGCGTCGATTGACGCCGCGGTTTCGACCATTGAGCGCCAGATCCGCAAGAATAAGACAAGACTTGCAAGAAGACTGCGCCAGGATGCGTTTACCCGCACACCGGACGTTACGTCCTTCGCGCCCGAAGAGCCCGAGGAGAGCACATTTGAGATCGTCCGCAAGAAGGAATTCAACATGAAGCCGATGACCAGAGAAGAGGCCATCCTGCAGATGAACCTTCTGGAGCATACGTTCTTCGCCTTCCGCGATGAGGATAACGACGGCGCGTTTGCGGTTGTTTACAAGAGAACCGGCGGCGGCTACGGCCTGATTGAAGACGCCGAATGAGAATATAGAATCACGGGCGGCCACCTTGATGGGTGGCCGCCTTTGCTATGAACACAAGATGTGGATGCACGTCAAAACAAGGCGGCAGGAAATGGATGGTCTTTGTGGAAAAAGTCAGCAAATTTTGTGTTGACTTTCGCGATAAAACTGCTATAATAACACCTGCGCTTGAGAGAGCGCCTGATTTGAAAAACGGTTTGAAAATGTTGAAAGAGCTTGAAAAAAGTTCTTGACAAATTCAAAACGATGTGATAGAATCAGAAAGCTTCGTCAAGAGCGAAGCGACAATCACAAAACGACTTGAAAAGTCAAAAAACCTAAAAAAGTTCTTGACAAAATCAAGACGATGTGATATAGTCAATAAGCTCGCTGATGAGCGAAGCAAACCGCGAAAGATGCGGAGTGCACCTTGTAAATTAAACAACGAGAAACATGAACAAACACCTTGGACAATTTAAGGTTTCGAGAGA